>JABWBV010000811.1 GCA_013359445.1 Anaerolineales bacterium
GCTTTATCTTATGAACAGGCTCGCCAGTTGGGTCTAGCCCCTGATGAGGAAAATTGATCCTTCTGCGCACATCAACTGATTTGTAAAGAGCTAACCGAACGCTATTGCCAGCGCATGTGGGATCGTGATACAATTCGCCCGCTCATTTTCCGAGCAATATTGGGGCATGGTGCAATGGCAGCACAGCGGACTTTGGATCCGTTAATCCTGGTTCGAGTCCAGGTGCCCCGGCTTTCGTTGAAAAGTGAAAAAGTGTCTTATTCACCCATCTTAGATACCTTCACTTTTCTTATATGCGAGCATCCACCTCTTTTGTGGGGTGCGGTGCTCGTTATTTTTAAGAACCCATGTTGACATCCGTTGCCGTGATTTTAGCCGCTGGTCAGGGTAAAAGAATGCAATCTGACCTACCTAAAGTTCTCCATAAAGTATGCGGGCTTCCAATGGTGGCGTATTCCATAATGTCCGCTCAAGCCGCGACGAGGACGAAACCGGTCGTCATTGTGGGGCACAAAGCTGAATTGGTAATGAATTATTTAGGGGATAAAGCAGATTATGCCATCCAGGAAAAACAATTGGGGACAGGTCATGCCGTTCAACAAGCCGAAAAACTTCTTCGTAATAAATATGATTATGTCTTGGTGCTAAGCGCAGATATGCCCCTGCTTACTCAGGCCACCCTTACTCAACTTCTCATGGCTCAGATGGCACACAGTGGGCCTATCACCATGCTGACCGTGATCTCTGATAATCCCCGCGGCTTTGGCAGAGTGATTCGCAATCCAAACCATCAAGTTCGCGCGATTGTGGAGGAGGCTGTTGCCAGCCCGGAAGAGCTTCTCGTCAAGGAGCTTAACGCAGGAGTCTATTGTTTTACGGCCACATGGTTGTGGGAAGCCTTGCCTCAGATTAAACTCTCACCCAAAGGGGAATATTTTTTAACCGACCTGGTAGAAATTGCGGTCAAAGCAGGCTTGTCCGTTCAAGCCATGACCCTGCCTGATCCGATGGAAGCCTTAGGAATCAATACACAAGAACATCTTCAAGAAGCAGAAATGCAAATGGAAAAACTACAAGCCCTATTAGCATAGGCCGGTCACTCAAGATAACGGAATATTCTCCCTCTGTAAAGAGACACGCACGACAAGTATTTTGCATCCCTTAAGACATCTCATCTCACATTCTATCTTTATATATTACCTCCTCGATCCAACATGTTTTTCTCTGGTATAGTGCTCGCACTGCTTGCCCTTGTTACGCTTGATTTTTACGTTACCGCAGCAAAAATTAGCTTTATCAATGCTCGTTTAGCCCGTCTATTATCATTCGGTGAGCAAAATCACTGGACAACGGGACCAACAATTGCCCTGCTCAAACAACGCATCAAAATAGGGGCAAGCCTACAAATCTTACACGTGATCCTTCGGTTTTGGTTGGCCGGCCTTCTTTTAACCACCGGATGGGTCCCCATAACCGCCTCTTTGGCCTGGTTATACTGGGGCCTCATTTTACTGCTTGCGGCCATTGTCCTCTCCTTTGGCGAACAGCAAATCGAAACCCGCGTGTTAGATCAACCGGAAACCTGGGCTTTTCGGCTTACTTTTTTTACCAAATTCATCCTAACCATTTTTACCCCCATCTTGTTTATTCCCCTCACCATATCTCGCTCCATCGCCGCAGAACCCCAACGCTTTTTTAGCGTGACAGAAGATGAACTAAGAAAACTGCTCGATGCCAGTCAAGAAGAAGGCGTTTTAGAAAAAGAAGAGCGGAGACTGATCCATTC
>JABWBV010000217.1 GCA_013359445.1 Anaerolineales bacterium
GGGATGTAGGCGCGGACGTTGGCTCCCAGGGCAGTGAGAGTTTGCACCATGAGGGCGGTGGCGGTGACGCCGTCGGCATCGTAATCGCCATAGACGGCGATGGGTTGGTTGTGTTCCAGCGCGTGGAGGATGCGTGCCACGGCGGGTTCCATGTCGGTGAGTAGGAACGAATCGGTGACCTCGGGGGCCGCGGCGCGGAGGAAACGATCCGCTTCGGCAGGGGTGGAAAACCCGCGGTTGAAGAGGATTTGGCGGGTGATGGGAAAGAAGCGGTTTAGGGCGGCGTCGGCGGCTGGGGTGAGGGGGGGGGCAAGGTGCCAGCGTTTGGAGAGGGTGGGCATGAGGAATCCTGGGGGGGGGGAGGGGAGATAAGGTAGATAAGGGAGATAGGGTAGGAGGGTATCTCCCTTATCTACCCTATTTACTTTATTTACCCTATTTACCTGTCTTTACTTTGGGCTAAATGTCTCTGATGTATACACCTCTTTCGCCTCGATTGCAACGGCATCATCAAAAGAGATTTTCGCGTGAACACTTACATTTCCATCCTCCGTTACTTCCACTCTGGTGACTAGAGCGTGTTATGAACTTATAAGACATGAGCCATCACCCCGACGAAATTTTTGAGCATCGGCATGGCGAAGGCCAGGGAATGCAACCCGGCCAAAGTCTCTGACAAATGTTCGTAATCACGCGCCAGACGGCGAAAGCGGGCCGCCCAACCAAAACTGCGTTCGACCACCCAGCGCCGCGGCAACAGCACAAAACCCTTCCTATCCTCTGCCAGCTTGACGACCTCCAACTGGAGTCCCTGACGTTCCGCCGCCTGAGCCGCCGCTTCTCCAGTGTAGCCTTGAGCGACATACACCAGTTCTATCGACTGTTCATTGCAGTGTCCGGCTGTCCAAGATGGCCGCGCGGGGCAGGTCGATACGCCCTTTGGTCAGAGGCAACAAGGTGCGCAGATCAAGTACTATGGGATCAAACACCTCCGCCTTAAGCCAACGTTGGGCTTGTGGGTAGACCGTGTACCAAGGCGGCAGGTCGTGGGGCATCATGCGCCAGGATGCTCCAGCCCGCACGATCCAGCGCAGGCCGTTGAAAACTTCCCGCAAACTATGCTCCCGTTGAGGGGCTTCTTCGGTCATCAAGGTCCAGTAAGGGGCCACAAAAGCCCATTCGTCATCGCTGACATCGCTCGGATAAGATTTACGTTCCATACCTGGAGGTTACCAATTCCAGGCCAAAGTGCATAACAAGCTCTAGTGAGGCGAGATTTGGATTGGCCATCGCGGTGGCGGAACGAGGGTGGGGTTGCATAAAAAATCACCTTTTCTGTTTTGGGCAAGTGCACCATGAGCGAGAGGAGAGAAAAGGTAGCTACCCTGGCTGAGACGTTACACGGAAAGGCCGCACGGGGATCGCACAGGTACAGGCCGCCCCATTTGCACTTGCCGGAGGCCCACGCGGATGAGCTTGCTTTCGGGGGATGAACGGATGGTTGATGACCAGGATTAGTGGTTCCGCAGTTTGAAAGAAGATACCGACCAGGATAGAGAAGGTCAACTTTCTTCCTACATATGACGGAAACTATGTTTGGATTTGCCTCCTGCGGCCTATAAATGCAAAGATGATTAACCCGAGGGAAAATGGGATGAAGAATTCAGGACGCCCATTTCCGTGGGATCCTATGTAATCCAGCGCCATAAGTTTGTTCAAAGGGCCGAGATACCAGATGAGCAAATATATGATCTCAAAGAGCTTGCTGGTTCCACTCCATACACCAGAGGCCAAGGCCAGGGATGGGATAAAAATCGCGCCTGAAAGCAATGCCAGCAAACCAGCCGAATCCCCGTCTATGGTCAGGCGAATGATCGCGCCGATGCTGACCAGCAACGTAACGATAAATCCAGCCAGCCATTGGGCGGGGAGTTGTCGTAAGAGTGGAGCGGCAGAGGAGAAGGTCAATTGCTGGACGTTGTTGTGAATTTCACGGTTGCCGATGGCAGACCAAACCAAGATCGGCCAGACCCATGCAATAGGAAGCGCAAACTCACGCACAGTAGCGGATGTATTGACCAGGCAGGCGATGATGATTCCGCCCATGACGACATACCACCACCAGCGCTGTCCCTTGAGCAAAAGCTTTAATTCAGTGATTAAGACATTGAAAAAACTGAAACGGTTGGCGGCCTGGTTTAGGGGAGTCAGGTGAAGGGTGGGGATGGCCTGGGCGGTGGACGCAAGGGCGGGCGCTGAGTCGGAGGCGGCGCGCCGCGCGTTAATCCGCCGTGGTTTGCTGTGTGATGGATCAAACCTATCGAAGAATAACGCGGCGAAAAAGATCAACAGGATAGAGATGGCGACCAATGAGAAGCGCGCGAAGAGGATATCTGGCGTCCATTGGATCCCCTCCCAAGCGAATACTCTGGTTGCATTAACAAATCCACCCCCAAGGGTAAAGTCCCCATCGTATTCGGGATAGATCGCGGTGACTGCTTTGCCCATATCGCTAGCCAATAGTCCCAGCCCTGTCGGTTCCAAGGCCGGGTATTGTTGGAGCGAAGGATTTTCCAGGAAGAGCGGGATAAAAGTGATGAAGACGAAGAAGTAGACGATGTTTCCGAATCCGCCTTGTAAAAAAGGGACGGATTCAAATAGGACGGCCGTAGCCGCAACCAGGGCCATGAGGGGCATGACGATAAAGATGAAGGGGGAAATGAACGCGAACACATGAATCTGGGTATTTTCGCCCTGCATAAATTGAATGACAACCGCGCCTAGCGCTAACACCGCGACCATTGACATGAGCACGGCAAAGTTACTCAGCCACTTGCCAATCAAATACAGCGGACGGGTCAGCGGGGTGGTGGCCATGATCTGCCCAACGCCGGTTTCTCGGTCGCGCGCGACCGAGCCTTTGACGAGATAAAAGCCGAACCAGCCGATGAAGAAGGTTGCGATCAGCGACATCATGGCGCCGACCCAGGCGGAATTAAACTCGCCGCGATAGAGACCTAGCTCTAAGGCCATATTGCCAATGGCGGTTTGGTAGCCGAGAAATACCGCCAATCCCAGCATGACCAGAAAACTATAACGGCGCACACGTTCAAGAAAATCAGCGCGGGCTAAATGGTAGATGATGTGTGCGGATTTCATCTTTGGCCCCCGATGAAAAACAGATAGGCATCTTCGAGATTTGGCGAAACGTTTTGCGCGTTGGAGGCAGGCTTTTCCGCGCTCACCACGCGCACTTGCACACCATCACTGCGACGGATGGTTCCACTGACGATATGCTTTTGTTTGAGGGCGGGCAGGTCGTTGCTGGGGACGGTCCACTCCCAAACTTTATTTTCAAGCTCTTTGA
This sequence comes from Anaerolineales bacterium, assembly GCA_013359445.1. Taxonomy (GTDB): domain Bacteria; phylum Chloroflexota; class Anaerolineae; order Anaerolineales; family JABWBV01; genus JABWBV01. The sequence continues at coordinate 3,368 of JABWBV010000217.1, forward strand.
GCAGATCTTCCGGTGCGGCCGTTCGCAAGAGTTGACCTTTATTCACTAGCGCTATCTGTGTGGCCGTTGATTCCACGTCTGACACAATGTGCGTGGACAAGATCACGATTCTTTCTCCCGATAAATCTGAGAGGAGATTTCTGAACCTGACTCGCTCTTCAGGGTCCAGCCCGACCGTGGGTTCATCCACGATGAGCAGGTGTGGGTCATTGAGTAAGGCTTGTGCGATGCCCACCCGCTGTTTCATGCCGCCCGAATACCCACCCAGCGGCCTCTTCGCGGCTTCGACCAGATTGGTAAGTTGTAAAAGTTCATTGATGCGATTCTTTGCCGATGCTGTGTCAAGTCCTTTAATGGCGGCCATGTATTCGAGAAATTCCACCGCGTTGAGGTTGGGGTACACCCCGAAATCCTGCGGAAGATATCCCAATACATTCCGTAAAGTATCGGGTGATTTAACAACATCCGTGCCGTTCCATGTGATGGTCCCATTTGTGGGCTTGGTGATCGTGGCGAGCATGCGCATGAAGGTGGACTTGCCTGCGCCATTGGGACCGAGCAATCCTAAAATGCCAGGTTTGATCTCAAGGGAGAAATCTTTTAACCCCCAAAAATCACGTTTATATTGTTTGCCGAGATGATTAACTGTGAGTTGCATAAGTTTCCTCTTGATAACATTGGATGGTTTGCCTGACTTTTCGTAATTTCTGGATTATGTTCATCTGATTCTGTTCTAAGGTGATGACCACATTCTCCTTTTCTGCCGCCTCTCCAAAATGGCGGCGTGAATCATCTTTCAACTTTGCTTGATTTAAAGGCGGCAGGAGACTGCGGTTCTGATTTTGAAAGCGAAACCAAAATACAAGACACAAGGAGCACAAAGGAAATTGGACCAAACAATATCTTCTCTCCGTTGCTCAGTGAAGCCAGAATGCCCAGGAAATTGAGGGCGGAAAACGCACTGATCAGCCAGGATAAAACTTTGATAGGTAGCGTTATAGATGCATCACGAACGAGTCCCGCACGGCGGCGGATGACATAGAGAAAGAATAATAGGAGAGCCGCGGATGCCAGGCTGGCAATCCTCAAGTTCGTCGTCAAAACAGGCTCCCGCCCTCCCCAAGCCATTGTAATCGGTATGATTCCAGAGGCAAGTAAAAGTTGCAAAATAATCGTTAGCGCGTAAAGCACAGTTGCGGCATTCCCTGCAATCCTTGAGGTCTTTTGGCTTGTTTTCATTTCTCTTTCCTTTTTATTCAGATTTACCTATGTTGCCTGGCCCGCGAGGGGTAGTATCAATCTAAACGATTCCTGATCTTTTTACCGTTTGGCCCACATCGAAATGCCAATGCAGGGGCTTATGGCTCCCCACACAATCGCAAAGACCCCGCTAATCACTGCAACCCAACTGACATCTGGCTGGAGAAGGATCATCGTTGAAATGTCCACCTCGAAGGCTTTTGGCAAGGTCATCAGCAGGACAAAGGCAATGGCGGTGTTCCAAATCAACGGCCAGGCGACATAGCGTGCGATGTGGGTCCGAGGTGAAAGTGGCGCACCTCTCCGCCAGGCACGAACACGGCGTACTGTCCTTACGATGGCAAAGAAATGGAGTAGCGGGATCAACATCACGAAAGTATAAATAATCTGCCGAAAAAGGATTTCATGCAGTTGAACGGTTTCCTGCCCCAGCATCATCCGCAGAAGGTTGCCGGGAAGTCTGGATACGCGGAACCCCAACACGGGATTATAGGTGTTCATGACCATTGCCAGCGCCATGTTTTTTTCAGGCACAAGGAACATCGCGGTCGTATAACCCGGGACCGACCCATCGTGAGCGAGTACTTGCACCTCTTGAAAGTGTTGCACTTCCCAGCCCATCCCATAAGAGGGGCCGGCACCTGACGTGGTGACAGGTGGCTGATACATCACGTCCATGCCCGCCGGGGACAGCAAAGTGACACCCTGATAGCTTCCATGATTAAGTTGGGCAATGAGATAATGCCCGAAGTCCTCCGCACTCAGGATGAGTTGGCCTGCCGGGTTGGAACCGCGTGAAAAAGGGAGATTGGGTGAGGCGACGGGGATGCCAAACCATTTCTGGTAACCGACCGCGAGTCCGGCTTGTTGGGCTTCGGTTTTTGATACGAAGCTATTCTGCATATCCAGGGGGGTGAAAATATGGTCTTTGAGGTAGGTTTCGTAGGATTGACCGCTGACCGCTTGAATGATCATGCCCAGGATCACGTAGTTGGCATTGGAGTACTCAAAACGCTCACCCGGCGGTGCAATCAGTTCGACTTCTGCCAAGGCCCGCACATTGTTTTCAATCGCGGAGTCACTCAGGTCCGTAATGGCCAGTTGTTCCTGCCCGATGGACCGGGGAATTCCACTCGTCATGTTGAGAAGTTGGCGCACAGTCATGATTTGGGAGGCATGGACATCTGCGACTCGAAACCACGGCAGGTAGGTTTGAACCGGCGCATCCAACTGGATTTTGCCTGCTTCGACCAATTGCATGAGGGCGAGGGCGGTAATGGATTTACCCGTCGAACCGGTGAAGAACGGGGTCTGCGGGGTGACCGGGCGTCCCGAACTGTCGGCAACGCCAAACTCTTGAAGGTGGACAATTTGATCGCCCTGGACAATTACCAGCGCCGCGCCGGGAATCCGAAGTTCTTCCATTTTCGTGTTGATGTAAGCATCAATTGCGTCAAAATTAGCAGGCGCACCCTGTGCAAAAGCTGGTTGGACTCTGGTCACAGATGAAACAACCATCAGGATCATCATGGTTAGAAAAGCGATTTTTAGAAGCCAGGAAGTTTCACGTTGGTTCATCTTCTCACCTCTAAGCTATTCTTCTGTTGACTGACGAACCAGTTCTACCATCTTAACAATTGCCGCAATGACAGCTTCTGGTTCTTCTATTTGAATATTATGACCACTGTTTTCTGCAAACAACTGTTGGCTGTTGGATGAAAGTTGAGGTAATTCAGCCTGTAGTTCCTGCCAGTTAGGCAATTGGAAATTTAGTTTAGCGGTTAGAACAATCAGAGGCAGATCGCCAAAGGTTTCCACGGCAGAGGCCTGGGCGGCAGAGGCTGGAACCCCTCCGTATTCGTTCGCCTCCGTTTGAAAAGATTCTGGACGAATGTAGAGCGGATAGTAGGCTTCTTGCCCGGGTGGCATCGCGGGAGCAAGTACAGGCAGTTTCACCAGCAAGCGCGCTACGCCGAAACGCGCTAACAGAGCATTCCAGGAAAAGGGCTGGGATTGTGTTGCCACTGTCGGGGATTGGGTGATTTGTTTCGGATTCGTCGAATCCACGAGGATAACCCCCAAAACCTCCGAAGAATAATCCTGAACGAATACTCGGACATTTAGGCCGCCCAATGAGTGTCCCACCATGACATAAGGGCCTGGAATCTGAGCGTTATGCAACAAGGTATGCAGTTCCTTTGCGTGCTGTGCCGCATCGCGTGGCAGTGGGCCTGCATCGCTCCATCCCAAACCTGCTCGATCATAGGTGCATACCCGTGTCGTCTTCGCCACTTCACCCTGGACAAATCCCCATGTGGTTGACCAATCCCCCAACCCAGCGTCGATTATTACGGTGGGACTGCCGGTGCCGGTGCAGTTAATGTGCAGACGATAACCGCCCACGTCCACCAACTGACCGGGTGGCGGATAGGCTTTTTCATCCGCGGCTTCTGCAAGCGATTCGTAGATGAACCCTACAAGCGCCAACCCCATGAGCGCAAGCATCATGCGTCCGAGCCAAATTAAACAACCGCCGCCTTTACGCTTAGCAGGACTTGTGTTCCGATTTTGAGTATTCATTTTGAAATCTCCATTCTGACTAAATTTTTTGACTTTTTGACTTCTTTCTTACAGCAACAAGTTATTTCATTGGATTTGCTGGGCGGCCAACACAAATCAGCCTCCGCTTTGTCAGGGGACTTTGCCACCATCGCACCGCAGTTCCAACATGGCGCAAGCACCGCTTCAATGAGGGGAACCTGTAATAGGTCTGCCCCAATGCGGGCACGTGCCGTTGAATCTGAATAGGGTGCAAGACCTACTTTTCCGTCCAAAGTGAAAGAGAGTTGTCCAACAAACTCAAATCCTGCTTTGCTCATTCCCGCCCCGGAGGGGAGGTTTTCTGGGGCATGGATGATCCAAAACCGTTTGGCGTGCTGGATTTCCTGTTCAAGGATGGACTGCAGTAAGCGTGGATACAGTCCATAGCCCTGCCAAGCGGGAAGTGTGGCGAAATCCCAGAGATAACGATCCTCCGGGGGCAGGTCAACCTGGATCTCGAGTTCGCCGATGGATATCTTACTTGTGGCGAGCCACCCATACGCCACCGGTTGACCATCCATGCGGGCCACATACGGACGATGCCCATTCATTCGACGATCTATCACTTCTGCATGGGTGAGGCGGTTGATTTCGGCGAGTTCATGCCAATCGAAGGCAGGACTAGCTGTAAATCCGGGTAGGGGTGGGATGGGGGTCAGGGAATCTTCGGACCAAAAGGTGGCGAATGACATTTTGTTTTCCTCGCAAGGGCTCAGACAGACTTGGAAGTGAACGCAGAGGAAGAAAATCCTTTGATAATCAGCCAAATACCAATGGAGATCTCCCACAAACCGCCAGGAAGCGTGTGAAGTAGTTGCAGATTGAAGCCCAGGATTTCCAGGATCGATCCGCCCAAAAAGGACACGTATCCGATAAAGCCCCAAATGATGAAAAACTGCGGAACCAATTTTGTCCGAGAGAAACCGTAACAAAGCGTCAAGCCTGCCATCCCCAAAGTGACCATACCGATCTGGTAGGAGTAAGCCTGTGACTGTGCGAACAGCCCGCTCAGTGATTGAAGATAGGATGTTTCAGAGGCGCTGGCTTTCAGGAACTCGGCACCCAGCGGGATTTGGAGCAGGATGAATAACGCCGAGACGGCAATGATAGCGGCTTCGACGATTCGGGCGCCGAAGTAGCCGAGCGCGATGCGTTCGTTTTTTTGCTTCAAAATTGGGAACATCAACACCCCGTGAGCGGCGTCTCCAGCGACGGCGCTCACCCAGAGCAACGCACCGATGGCGATCATCATGCTCCTGGCAGAAACTGTTTCAAGTTGCTCCGGTGTGCCAAGTACCGATCCCGCAATGCCCACAACGAATCCCAAAATGTAAAGCGCGCCTACTACTTTTGCTGTCGTTCGGTATGTGTTAACTTTTGTGTTCATTCGATTCTCCTATGACGCTGTGAATATAAAATGTGTGCCTACAGAGTGATCACAAGCTTGCCCTGCGCACGCCCCGCTTCCAAATCTCGGATGGCATTGGCCGTTTCCGCCAGCGGATACCGTTTCGCGATGACGGGTTTCACTTTGCCCGCCGCAAGCAATTCCGCGACAAATTCCAAATCTTTTTGATTCGGTTGCGCAAACAGATTGCCCATTTGTCTTCCGTTTCTTGATTTCGATGGTCCATAGAGCATGGCTTCCATCAACTGCGCGTTAGTCCCACCGGTCATCACATACTTGCCCGTGGGGGATAATGCACGTTGGTAATCTGCCAGAGGATGGTAGCCATTGGTAGCCAGAATCAGGTCGTATTGCTTTCCGTTTTTTGTGAAATCTTCCCGGGTGTAATCAATGACATGGTCCGCCCCGAGCGCACGAGCCTGGGCTACATTGCGGGAACTGCACACCGCGGTAACCTCGGCTCCGAGAGCTTTGGCAATCTGCACCGCAAACGTGCCCACGCCTCCCGAAGCTCCGTTGATGACTACTTTTTGCCCCGCCTTGATGCCTCCCTTCCGCAGGCCCTGCAATGCCGTAACTGCCGCCACGGGCACTGCCGCCGCTTCTTCAAACGAAAGGTTGGCAGGTTTGAGGGTGAGCACCTCTTCGCGTACGCTAACATACTCTGCAAATCCGCCCCTGCCCACGCCAGAGGTGTCGCCGAAGACCTCATCACCGACCTTGAAGCGGTTGACGTTATTGCCTATGGCTTCAACGCGCCCGGCAATATCTGCGCCGAGGATCGTGTATTTGGGTTTGAACAGTCCAGACTGCAAGCGAACCAGGAACGGTTCGGCGCGTAAGACATGCCAGTCGCCAGCGTTGACCGCTACGGCATGAATCTTGATCAGCACTTCATGATCTTTGGGGGTAGGGCGTTCGATGTCTTTGAGTTGAAGAACGTCGGGCGAGCCGTATTGGGTGTTTACGATAGCTTTCATTTGATTATTCATGATATTTTTCCTTGGGTTGAATGATATGGATTGACCGAGATCAAGGTCATGCCTACATCGCGCACTTTTTTGAGTATGCCATGTAACGCCGCCTGATCGAGCACCGGACCCGTTAACAACGTGGTGCCATTGTCTTCGAGGGAGATGGTCATAGTGTCGAACCAGCCCGCCCATTGCTCGCTCAAATGGCCTTTGATTCTGATTTGATAAACCAGCGGCTGATTTGAGTCCGCGTTCGGGTTTTGTTCGTTCGTCATTGCCGTTTACCTCTTGTGGCCGTGCCACTTGTTGAAGATAGAGACAGTTTACCGCCTAGGAGGTGTTGGCGAATAGCTACTTAAGTGTGGTTGGAGGGTGTGGTTAAAAGATGGCGCGCAAAGAAGGCCCAAGGCGCTTGCTTAGCCCATGTTGAAGCCCCAAAAGCACGGATAGTTTTTAATCTCTGATTTGGAAAGAAGGATTCACAGCAGGTCTAACTCGCGGGCACGGGCCACGGCTTCGGTGCGGTTTTGGACCTGGAGCTTATCAAAAATAAGGCGATTGTGCCCCTTAACGGTATTCAAAGCGAGGAACAGACGCTTGCTAATCTCCCCATTCGAGAGGCCTTGTGCGATCAGACGGAGGACTTCCACCTCGCGTTGGCTCAACGGCTCGATCAGTTTGGCCTGTTGGGCTTTCCCAGGAGGGGCAAAAGCCGAGATGAGTTTCTCTAGATACCCCATCCATTTGT
>JABWBV010000218.1 GCA_013359445.1 Anaerolineales bacterium
GTCATTTTGCCGGGCAGGGGGAGATCAGTGGAGGTGAAGGGGTGGGGGAGGGCGGAGGGGAGCTAGGGGTACATCATGGTGAATTGGGAATAGTCAATTTTTAATGGTTAATGAGGGATCAGTTATAATCGAGAACGTTATAGATGATGAAAGGAGCAAATGAAATGTTAATCAAAGAGCCGATTGCGGTGTATTTGGAGCAAGATAAGTATGAGGCGTTGAAAACACTGGCTGAAACCCGGCACGTTTCGCTAGATGAGTTGATACGTGAGGGGGTGGAACGTTTGCTAGATGAAACTCCTGATGAAACTCCTATTGAGGAAGATCCGCTGTGGAACATTATTGGCATTGGTGACTCCGGGTTAGGCGATCTTGCCGAAAACCATGATAAATATCTGGCTGAAATCTACAGTGACACGCATGAGCCTCACAAATGACGAAAGAAATCTTTGTGGATAGCGGAGCTTGGGTAGCTCTGGCAGATCGAAGGGATAAATTTTACGAAACAGCAGTTGAAGTTTATCCTTCCGTTTTGAAAGATTGGGGACGTCTTGTAACCACGAATCTAGTCATTGCGGAGTCCTATGCTTTGATTCGAGGCCGATTGGGTCATAGTGCGGCAATAATTTTTCTCAACAATCTCAGCCATACCCGTCGGTTAGATAAGGTCCTCTCGAATGTTATCCTTGAAAGTCAAGCAGAAGAAATTTTGCGCCGATATGGGGACCAGGATTTTAGTTATGTAGATGCAGTCAGTTTTGCCCTGATGCGCCAGCGGGGAATTTCTGAGGCGTTTACTTTTGATCATCATTTTTCAGTACTCGGTTTTCTCACATTACCAGAAATAAAATAACGGACTACGAAGGGGCTAATTGGTTTCGGATCGTCTGCGCCAACACCCGCGCCCGCTCCGGCGCGTCCCCCACATGATCACTCGCGTCCATTAACGTGCGGAGTTCGCTTTCGGGGAGATAGGACAGCATCGTTTCGTCGTGGGCGATGAGTTCGATCAGCGGATTCGCCTCACCCATTTGCACCTTTGCCCACGCGTTCATGGCATGTCCTCGAATGCGTTCGTGCATGTCCTGGCGGTCGGCACCGGCTTTGCCGAGGGCCATGAGGACTTTTTCGGTGGCGGCGAAGGGGCCGTAGATGGACATGTTGCGCTGGATGGCGGGTTCGTTGATGCGGAGGTCTTTGGTGATTTTGAGGGTGGTAATGAGTAATTCGTCGGCGATGAGGAAGGTTTCGGGGAGGGAGGTGCGGCGGTTGGCGGAGTCGTCGAGGGTGCGTTCGAGGAGGGTGTGGGCGGCGTTGTCCCAGGCGAGGCGGGGGAATTGGGCTAACATCCGGGCGAGGGAGTCGATCTTTTCGGCGTTGATGGGGTTGCGTTTGAAGGGCATGGCGGAGGAGCCGATCTGTTTTTTGCCGAAGGGTTCGGAGAGTTCGCCGAGTGGGGGGGATTGCAGGAGGCGAAGGTCGAAGGCGAATTTGTAGAGGGTGGCTCCCAGTCCGGCGACGGCGCTGACGATGTCGTAGTCTTGTTTGCGAGGGTAAACCTGCGTGGTGACGGGGAAGAAGGGGATGTTCAGGCGTTCGGAGACGCGGGTTTCAAATTTTGCGAGGTTGTCTTTGCCAAAGAGTTCAGTGTACGAGGCACTGGTGCCGACTGCGCCTTTTAGCCCTTTGCCTTTCACGGCGGTGCGGAGGCGGGTCAGGTTTTCGTAGTCGGTGAGGAGGTCTTGGGCGGTTTGGGCAAAGCGGTAGCCGAGGGTGGAGGGTTCGGCGGGCTGAAGGTGGGTGAAGGCCATGATCGGGGTGGCGGCCCAGGTGTCGATCAGGGTGGCAAACTGATCGAGGAGCGTTCGCACCCGCGCGAGCAGGAGATCAAGCGATTCGCGGACGCGGAGGGCGTCGGTGTTGTCCACGATGTCCATCGAAGTCATCCCCAGGTGGATTATTCCCCCGCCGAGGGGACATTGTTCGGCGAAGGTTTTGACTTCGGCCATCACGTCGTGTTGGATGTCTTTTTCGATTTCGTGGGCGCGGTCTACGTCAATCTGGTCGGCGTGGGCGCGGAGGTCGTCCACCTGGGCGGGGGTGACGAGGCCAAATTCGGCCTGGACTTCGGCGAGGACGACCCAGAGGCTGCGCCAGGTGCGGCGTTTGTGGACTTCGCTCCAGAGGGCGCGCATGGCGGGGGAGCCGTAGCGCCAGGAGTAGGGGGAGAGGTAGGTGGTGTGGTCCATTATGCCATTCTCAACCCATTCTCAAACAACTTAATCCCCATCCCCCCCGCGTGGCCGCGGGTCCAACGGGGATGCTGGTAGGGATAAATATGATCTTCGGGATGCGGCATTAGCCCGAGGACGTTGCCCGCGGCGTTCGTGATTCCGGCGATGTCGCGCGGGGAACCGTTCGGATTGACGGGGTACGCGCCCCCCGCGAGGTTCCCGTTTTCGTCCGTGTAGGACAGCGCGATTTGCGCGGAGTCCAGATATTCTCCATCGGGAAGGAGAAACCGTCCTTCCCCGTGCGCGATGGGGCAGTGAATTGGCGGGAGATCGGTCAGCCAGGGGGAGGGGTTCGTGGGGTTGGGGGTCAGCGTCACCCAGCGACATTCAAAATGTCCGGCGGCGTTGAAGGTCAGCGTGGCTTTTCCCTCATCCCCAACCCTTCTCCCAATGGGAGAAGGGCGTTCTTCCCCCCTCTCCCCGCGGGAGAGGGGCAGGGGGTGAGGGTTTCCAGGCAAAATCCCCGCCTTCACCAACGCCTGAAACCCATTACAAATCCCAATTACAGGCCGCCCACTGGCAACAAAGGCGTGCAAAAATTCGTCGAACGTGGTTTGTAATTCCAACGCCCACAGCCGCCCCGCGCCGAGCGCGTCGCCATACGAAAATCCGCCGGGCAAGGCGAGCATGGCATAGTCGAGCGGGTGGGCGGTTCCCTGTGCAAGGGTGCTGAGGGGAACAATATGCGGTTCCCCGCCCGCGAGCCGGATGGCCTGGGCGAGGTCGCCGTCCCGGTTGGAGCCGGGAGCGTGGAGGATGAGGACTTTTTTAGGGGTCATATTTTTTTATTGGGTAGGGTACGGAATGCTTCAAGTCCATCCCGAAAGAAATTAATCCAAATAAATCCAAAGGCAATGAGGTTCATTATATTTACCCGCTCATCATCTAAGAAATCCGCGACGGCAAACATGACAAGTAAACCTGAATACGATAACATTGTGGGGATAAATAAACGGTGGAAGTTTGCAGGAAGGAGGATACCCAGAAAGAGGGTCGTTAATCCAAGGCTGAGACTAACGATTGAAAATGTTGATGAATAAATGGTCTCCTTAGACACCAATTCCCAGATGAACCATATCACGGAGGTACCGCCAAAAATTATTAAGAAGTGCGAATCATTCTTCAATTTCCGTTTCGGATGAAAGAGGCTAGATAAATCCACCCCTTCTCGTCGAACCAAGAAATTCGATGATCCGGTCCAGCACAAAGTAAGATTTGTCCCATCCGGCAACATAACCACCTGCTCACTGCGAAGAATTTCAGGGGAAAGAAACACAGCAATTTCTTTTCCATCCAACTTGACTCGAACATTTGCGACCACCAGAAACCACCCACCTTCCCATGAAATTTCAAGGCGTTCCGGGCCATCAGGTTCTAGAGCAAAACGTCTTTTGGGCATCTTATTTTCCTGAATGAAAAGCAGAGACCACTTCAGCGAGGGGGACGCTTAGCAGAGAATTTCCATTTTCCTGGAAAGCTACGGATGGCGTCTCAGTCACTTGACCCAGTGCAACAACAGGCAAGCCATCAAACTGTGTCTCAAAATCCTTCACCTTTTCCGGTGCGACCTCCACCAACAAACACCCGTTCGTCTCGCCGAACAAAACCATTTCAGGGGACAGGTTGAAAGTTGAAATGTCCAGAGAAAGCCCTAACCGCCCCCCGATACACATCTCCGCCGCGGCAACCGCCAGCCCCCCCTCGCTCAAATCATGCGCCGCCCGCACAAGCCCGCTGTGGATAGCTTTATGAAGTGCACGGTAAACCTTCGGTGCCCATTCGGGCAACTGATTCCTGATTCCTAATTCCTGATTCCCAACTCCCCCGACTAACCCTGCATGACTCCCCTCCCAAAACGGCTGAAAATCCCCCACCAAATACACCGCATTCCCCGCCGCCTTCAAATCCATCGTCACCGCGTGCCGCACATCGGGGTGAATGCCAATGCTGGAAATCAGCAACGTGCCGGGGATAGCGTGCCGTTGCCCATCCGAGCCAAGATACTCATTGTTCAGCGAATCCTTGCCCGAAATGAACGGCGTCCCGTAATGCAACGCCGCATCATGGCATCCTCGCGCCGCCTCCACGAGCGACCCCAGCGTCTCCGGGCGGCGTGGACTGCCCCAGCAAAAGTTGTCCAAAATCGCGATCCGGTCGGGGTCTGCCCCCACCGCGACCGCGTTCCGAATCGCCTCATCTACCACGCTGATCGCCATCGCATACGAATTCACCTCCCCGATCAGCGGGTTCACCCCATTCGCCAACACAAACCCCTTCCAGCCCTGCGTCTCCAACGGTTTCATCACCGCCGCGTCCGACGGCGCATCCGCGCACACCCCCGCCAACGGTTTCACCACCGACATTCCCCGCACCTCATGGTCGTAGAGACGGATGATATTTTCCTTACTGGCAATATTCGGATGGGAAAGGAGCGCAATTAATAATTGATCATTGGACATTGACCATTGGCCATTGCTGATTGCTGATTTCTGATTGCTGATTTGTGATTGGGGGATTTCTGCCCTCAACTCTAACCTCGGACACGCGTGCAAAAAGCCCATGTCCAAATCCACCACCGGCATCTCCCCATGCACAACCTTCAACTTTCCACCTTCAACCCCAAACTCCCCAATATCACTCAACTCCACCCAATACGTCTCACAAATCGCCTTCAACGCGGGCGCATGCTCCGGCGCAACCGCCAGCACCATCCGCTCCTGTGCCTCGGACAGCCAGATTTCCCAGGGTTCCAGCCCAGCGTACTTGAGCGGGACTTTGGCGAGGTCCACGAACGCGCCCAAATGCTCGCCCATCTCCCCCACCGCGCTGGACAAACCGCCCGCGCCGCAATCGGTAATCGCGTGATACAGCCCCGCGTCCCGTGCCCGTTCCACCACTTCAATCGTCCCCTTCTCCGTGATCGGGTCGCCGATCTGCACCGAGGCCCCGGCCACCTGCCCGGTTTGGGCATCCATCGTCAAACTGCTAAACGTCGCCCCCCGCAACCCATCCCGCCCCGTCCGCCCGCCGATGACGATGATCCGATCCCCGGCCTGAGGCGTAGTCGGACGTCGGTCGCGCGGCCCCAACCCCACACATCCGCAAAACACGAGCGGATTCGCAGTATATCCGGGATGATACAACACCGCCCCGTTCACCGTGGGCAGACCGAGCTTGTTCCCATAATCTTCCACCCCCGCCACCACCCCCGCTCGGATCCGCGCGGGGTGCAGAACCCCTTCCGGGAGCGCGTCCCGCGCGAGGTCCGCGGGGCCAAAACACAACACATCCGTCACCGCAATCGGCCTGTGCGACACCCCCAACACATCCCGCACCACCCCACCCACCCCCGTATTCGCCCCCCCAAACGGCTCAATCGCCGACGGATGGTTGTGCGTCTCCACTTTGAACGACAGGTCGAAATCCTCATCAAACTCAATCACTCCCGCGTTATCCACAAACGCCGACCGCACCCACGGCGCGTTGATCTGGTTCGTGGCGGATTGGAGGTAGGTTTTGATGAGACTATCGAGCGTTTCGCTAGTCACATCTTCATGTGCTTCGTGATGCGTGAAACGTGAAATTTGGATGCGGGCTTTGAACGTTTTGTGGACGCAATGCTCGCTCCACGTTTGGGCGATGGTTTCGAGTTCGGCGTCTGTGGCGGGACGGTTTTGGGCGGCGAAGTAGGCTTGCACGGCGCGCATCTCGTTGAGGTCGAGGGCGAGGCGGCGTTCGGCGGAGAGGGCGATCAGGGACGCGTCATCCCGCGCGGTCAGGTCAATTTGCGCGGGGGGGTGGATGTCCGCGGACGAGTGGATAAATTCCGGGGCAATTTCCCCGAGCGTGTAGCGTTGGATCGTGTCATTCACCAGTAAACTGCGAGCGATAGTATGCAGGTCGGTTTCGGTGAGATCACCGGAAAATTCGTAGCGAATACCGGTAGCAGTGGATTGGAGGGTAGAAATTCCGATCCGGTGCGCGGCGTGGAGGAGTTCGTTGGCGACATTGTCGGTGACGCCAGGGCGGTAGGCGACTTCGATCACCCCCTCACCCCCGGCCCCTCTCCCTGTGGGAGAGGGGAGTTCCCCCTCTCCGCTTGGGGAGAGGGGGCTGGGGGGTGAGGTAGGGGTTAAAAGAAACGACCCTGTTGCTTTCGATTTCCACTGAACGTGGTCGGTAACAGGGTCGCTGAGGACGGGGATAATTTTCTGGAGGTCGTCGGGGGACAATGCGCCCTCCAGAAAGTAGATGTCCACAATTTGGAGAGTTGGCTTTTTCGTGAGGCCAATGACCGGAAGTTGGGCCAGGACACTTCTGGCACGCACAGCTAGTTTGGAGGTGACTTCGATGCGGTAGATGGGGAGGGGGGTTGGCATGGGGTGCGATTATACTCAGGGGAGGGAGAGTTTGGAGGAGGTTATTTTGCACAAAGGAGGGGGGGGAAGTTTTAGTTCATCTCCCGAATCACTCCTATTATCTCTTCCCCAAACATCTCTACTTTCTTCGGCCCCATCCCTTTTACCCGCTCCAAATCCTGGAGTGTCTGCGGGCGGACGATGGCGAGGAGGCGGATCGTCTCTTTGGGCAGAATCATGTAGGTTTGGACCTTGTCTTTCTGCGCGCGGGCGAGGCACCACAGTTGGAGGGCTTTGTATAGATCGGGATCAGGTTCCGCGTTGGGGGGAATCTCGACTTTTTGCGTGGGCGGAGTGGGTAACGCGGAGATTTGGGAGGTGGAAAAGTTCGCCCGGACAAGCGCTAAAATTTCCTCGCCATATTTTTCCACACGGGACGCGCCAAAGCCTTTGATCTGGAGTAGTTCGTCTTTCGATTGTGGATAATAGCGGGCAATATCCTCTAAAAAGGCGTTGTGGGCGACAACATAGGGAGGGACGTTATCCCCGTGGGCGCGCTGTACACGCCACGCGCGGAGGTCGGCCAACAGTTTGGCATCGGGTTCGGGCGTTGGAGCAGCGGCAGAGGGCGTGGAAACGCGGGGTTCGGGATACGGTGCGGGGGTGAGAGGCTTTTGAGCGGCTGGAGGCGCAGGTGGGGGGACAGGAGGGCGCGCGGGCGGCGGCGGGGCGGTGAGTTCATCCAACAAACGGGGATTGTTGAGCGCGGTCTGGCCTTTCCGGGTCAATTCCAGCGCAACCCCGCCCCCGGAAAACGTCTTCTCGCCCAAAAAACCGCCCTGCAACAGCCGCGTGACCATTTTGTCCAACTCGGTCACACTCCGAAAAGACAGCGTCCCAAAAATGGGGGAGGTTTTGATCGCCTCGTTCGGCCAGTAGCGATTGCCGTTCAGGAGGGCGGTCAAATTGCCGCGGCCCCAGCTTTTTTCGCGCAAGGTTTGCAAAATCGTCCGGTATTGTTCGCTTTCGGGAGGCAGATCGGCGTCGGCGTCAGAAATCCCTTTTCCATTTAAACCGGGCTTGCAAGTGTCGCAAGATTCGCACTTTTCGCGTGGCGCCCCACCCAGGTACGCGGCGAGGTGTCCGTGGCGACAGTAGCCTGTCCGCACATATTCCCAAATTTCCTGCACGCGCTGGCCTTGAATCACCGCGTACTGGTCGAGTAGCGCTTCCAAACGGCGGGCCGCATCGGCGGGCGGGGTGGGCAGGCTGTACAAATAGGTCCGTCCGATGGGCCGGTATTCCAACAGCCCAGCAAATTCCCATTTCAACAGGCGATATTCCAATGCGGACGGGGTGAGCCGGAGCCGTTCCGCCAACTGCAAAAACGGACGCTGGTTGGGTTGGTGCGGCGTCAGGTCGGCAGATTCGACGAATTCTTCAAACGCGTCATCACTCTGATCGGGCAGGGGGCGGAGGGTGACTTGCACGGGGGCGTCGTGATGGCGTTGCAACAACCCGGCTTGTTCCAGCAAACTGAGCGCGACGCGGGTTTTGACTTCTTCCCCTTCCGCCACCATCACCAACTCCCGCAGGTTGACCAACCCCGGTTTCCCCGGCGGAAGCATCCGTTTCATCCACCCGTACACCGTCCGCAAAAACTCGATGGAAATCGCACCTTGGTTCGTCTGGCGCGTGAGCCGAGCCTTGTCCCCGTCCGCATACATCAAAATACAATCGGACGGCAATCCATCCCGCCCGGCGCGGCCCGCTTCCTGGTAATACGCCTCGACCGAATCGGGCGGATCATAGTGGATGATGTAGCGGATGTCGGCCTTGTCCACCCCCATCCCAAAGGCAATCGTCGCCACGATCACGGTTGCCGCACCGGACATGAATTTTTCCTGCACCCCGGCGCGGTCATCCATCCCCGCGTGGTAATGCACCGCATTCACCCCCTGCTCCCGGAGCATCGCGGCGAGTTCTTCGCACCTCGCCCGTGAACGCGCATACACAATCCCACTCCCTTTCCTTTCTTTGCACAAGCGGATAAGAAGTTGGCGTTTTTTGTCATCCCCCTTCGTCCGCAAACCACTCAGCCGAAGGTTGGCACGAAACGTATCCAGCGCGATGTAGCGAAACTTCCGCTCCCCCACCGAACCAAACAGCCGCCGTTCGATGTCTTCCCGCACGCGCGGGGGAGCGGTGGCGGTCAGGGCCAGGATCGGCGGGCGATTGAGTTCTTCCCACGCCCCGGCAATGTACAAATAATCGGGCCGGAAGTCGTGCCCCCACACCGACACACAATGCGCCTCATCAATTACCAACTGCGTCAACCCTGCCTGGGTCAGCGCGGCCAGAAAGGGCAACTGGCGCAAACGTTCGGGGGCCACGTACACCAACTGATAGCGTCCCGCGGCGATCTCTTCGATGGCGCGGATCAGCGCGGGGCCATCCAACGTGCTGTTGATCGCCACCGCGCGCGGGCGCAGGTTGACGGGCAAACCGTCCAACTGATCTTTCATCAACGCGATGAGGGGGGATACGACCAGCGTCAGCCC
This sequence comes from Anaerolineales bacterium, assembly GCA_013359445.1. Lineage (GTDB taxonomy): Bacteria > Chloroflexota > Anaerolineae > Anaerolineales > JABWBV01 > JABWBV01. Next base: position 9,214 of record JABWBV010000218.1, read on the forward strand.
AGGGGACATGAACGCGGGCAATTGGTAACACAACGATTTCCCCGCCCCGGTCGGGAGGATGGTGAGAACGTTTTCCCGCCGCCGCACACAGGCAATGATCTCGGCCTGGGCCGGGCGGAGTTCGTTAAATGAAAACATCCCCTGTGCGGCGGCGAGGATGTCGGTGCGTTCCTGTTCACTGACGGGGACGGTGTTTAGGTCGGGGAGGGGCGGCGCGGGGGCCAGGGCGGGCGCGGTAGGACGTGCGGGGGTGGTTTCTTTCGGGGTGCGGACCCGTTCGGGGCGGGATTTTTCACCGCGATCTTCCGCAAGCGCCGCGAGAATTTCTTCCCGTTCCACCTCGGCGCGGCGGGCAATTTGGGCGTTGATTTCCGCCACGCGGCGGTCGTCATCCAGTTCGATGAACAGGGTGCGGACTTCCCGGAGCATAGCCACTGCAACGGGCGATTCTCCTTCTCCGACGGTGATCGCTCGCACCGCGTACGCCGCGGCGGTCAACCGGTCACCCCGCGCGAGGGCGATTTGGGCGAGGTACGGCAGGTGGGAGCGGGTAAATTGGTATTGTTTTTGGTATTCGAGGAAGGCGGCTTCGGCCTTGTCCAGTTGCCCTTGCAGGAGGGCGATCCGGCCCTGGGCGAGGTGAATGCGCCCAAACGTGGTATCTATCCCTGCAATTTCCCGGATTTGAGCGGAGGCCGCGTCGAGATCGCCGCTTTCAAGATAGAGATTCGCCAGATTCATTCGGGCAGTGTTGGAGTCTTTTTGGGTAAGGCGGGTTTCGGCGATTTGAATGGCTTCCGGGTACCGGCCCACCCTGGCGAGGGCGGTGATCTGGGCATCGATCAAGCTCACGAGGGAGAGAGGTTCATGCTCGGCGAGGCAAGCCAGGGTGTCTTCGAAGGCCTCCCAACGATTGAGATAGTTGACGAGGCGACGCAAGACAGGGTTTGAGAGTGGACGGATGGAGGCGGGGGTGAGTTCGAATGAGGGGAGCATAGACATGTTTTTATTATACTCTTAACGTGTTAGCATAAAACAACTTCCCCCACTGGGACGCCGTGCGGGAGGCTTGAGGTCAGGCGCATCTGGGGGTATCCTCGAGGGTGGTAACGAAGAACG
>JABWBV010000219.1 GCA_013359445.1 Anaerolineales bacterium
CCCCCCCCTCCTCCTCCCACCTCCGATGATTCAACGCCAACAACCGCCCCAACACCTCCCGCCGCGCGGACTCACTGATCGTAAACCGCACCCCCTGCGCCGTCTCGTGGAACCCGTGCCCCAAGACCAAATCCTCCCACCCATACGCCGACGCGACCGCCTCATCCATCTCCACATGCAACGCGCGCAGACGGGCGATGTCGGGCGCGGCCTCCTCCGAGTCGTGGAAACGGTTGTAGGTGGCGGTGAGGCCTTCTTGGCGGGTGAGCATGATTTCGCGACGATGCTGATGATATTTTTCTCCGATAATTTCCAAGTCATCAATCTGTTTTGGGAATGGATATGTTACAAAACAATCAGAAGGAGTATATCTAAGGGTAGTACCTATTGAACCACTACGTTCTCGCGCCCAGGCCTCGTGGATGGAACTTTGGATAATACAAAAATCATAAAAGCTTGATGTTGGAAAAACTGTTAATGCATCAGAGAATACTAAATCATTGCCTACAAAAGTCGGGTTCAAATATTTAGTATGGCGGGATTGAACAAGCACCTGTGATAATTTGCCTATAGCTTCATACAAGGCAGGCCGCTTATCCCCATATTGCCACCAGTATTTGCGGTGAGCGTCTCTTCTCACCTGTGATCTGATTGGAAAAACTTTATCTTTTACTAAACGCATAGGTTCTATATATCTTTCTGCTTTTTCAAGTGGCCAATCAAAGAAGTTAATCACCCATCTGCTAGGAAGTTGATAAGGGTTGCTATTCAAGTCTTCGCCAATCAAATACGGCAACAAAACATCCTTATTCAAAGGATTAATTTTTAATAAATCGTTAGCTTCTCTATGTTCTAGTATGAAACCCATTCCGTTAATAAAGGAACCAATAAAACTTTTGTTTTTATTAACTGCCAAAGGAAAAATCTGTAACGATTGGTTTTCCGAATTTAAGAATGGGGAAATATGATCAACTGACTTTTCATCCAAATAATAAGTTGACCGAAATCCTGTTTTTGATATAAATACTATGCTTACGTAAACAGCAGCTATGCCCGGCCAAGGAGTATTATTAGCGGCTCTATAAATAACCCCGCCTTCGGTAAAAATTCTTTCCAACCCAGTTTGCCGAGTATCACCTTGTGCAATTGTGTTGGTTGCAATCAAACCTAGTGTTCCGTTGGCATATAGCAGTTTAAAGGCTCTCAAGAAGAAAAAAGCCACTATGTCCGCGCCACCATCCGAGCCTGGGTATAAATTATAGAGAATTTCTCTGATGGAATCCCCAAGCATTTCGCGTATTCTCTTTCCCCCAATAAACGGCGGATTCCCCACAAACGCACTAAACCCACCCCCCTCAAACACCTCTGGGAACTCAAACGCCCAATGAAACGCGCGCTCCTTCCGGGCGGCATTCAGCGCGCGGGCGGCGTCGTAATGGCGGGTGGGGTCAAGGTCGCCGTCCAACTCCCCGCGCATAAAATCGAGCAACATCTTGTTCGCCAGAGACTCCTGCTCGCTGGCGTTCAGCCCCAACAGCTTGACGCCCACGATCAGGTCACACCCCAACTTCACCCTGGCAATTGCCTCGTCCGCTTCCTTTAATAAGGCGGTTTTCCGGGCGGCGTCGCGCACGTCCAACACCTGGAAGGCTTGCAAGGCTTTACGCTTCTCCCGCGCCTGGGTCACCTGTTCGCGCAGGGTGTCATCGAACAACGTCATGTTCCCGGCCTGGCGCGGGTCGTTCAACAACTGGTGCGCCCAACGCGTGTAATCGTCCTCGCTCGCCCCTACCAGCGAGTCCCCGCATTTCAGACTGTGATCGAGAAACGTGAACGGGCGATTCTTATCCAGCGTGATCAGCCACAACGACAACTTCGCCATCTCCACCGCCAGGGGATTCTTGTCCACCCCATAAAGGCATCGGTCGGCGATCAGGCGTTTGGCAAGTTGCAGTTTGTCGTCAGCCTGCGACGGAAGACCGGGGACGGACGACGGGCTTTCGGTCTTCTGTCCCCCGTCTTCCGTCATTTCCCCCCATAAATCCCACGCCTCCACCAATCTCTCCGCCAGATACCGCACCACCTGCACCAGAAACGCGCCACTGCCCATCGCCATATCGCAGATTTTCAGCGCAAGCAAAGCCTCCGGGCGGCGGAGCACCCAGGCCTCTTTGGGCAGACCCTCCGCCGGCCCCACATACACCAACGGCTCCAACGTGTGCTGGACAATGGGTTCGGTCAAACTGCGGGGCGTGTAATGCGTCCCCGTCGCGCGGCGCGTCGCCCCGGACGTGACATACACACTCCCCGCGGGGATCACCACCGGAAACCCGTTCTCGTCATCCCGCACCAACCCGGCAAACGGCACCACGCGGGCGAACAACCCCTCATCATTATTACACACCGTCCGCAACCGCCGCCCCCGGAAATCATCCAAATCAACGGTCAACCCATTCCCCAACGCGTTCCGCGACCGCCCCGTCTCCTCCTGCAAAAAATCCAAAACTTTATCATTTTCATCACCCCTTTGCGTCTTAAAATCTTTGCGACTTTGCGTTAAATCTTCCAACCTCGCCAACGGAATCTCCGGCTCCTTCTCCCGCGTCCCCGCCAACCCCAGCATCGGCTCCCCCGCCCGGACCGCCACATGATCCAACAACCCCTCATACACATGCCCGATCTGCTCGATGTCCAACGCCCGGAAACTCAACCGCCGGGTCTCGAATCCGCCCGGAACTTTCACCCGCAGGATTTGCAACGCCTCCAACAGATGCAACACCGTCCGATTATCCACCGGCAACGGATCCGCCCACTCCGTCCGCCAACTCCCCGGATGCCCCCTTCCTTCTTCCTGTATCCTTCTACCTTCCAGGAACGGAAACCGATCCGGGTCAAACAAACTCCCCCCATACGCAATCAACCGCAACCGCTCATGTTGCACCCCGCCAAACACCGCTCGGAACGTCGCCAGCAGGCGGCTCCACGCATCCGTCCGCAAAGACAACACCTCCTCCCCCTGCTGATCGGCCAACTCCCGCAACTGCACCCGCAACGTCGAAACCGCATAATTCTCCGCGTAAAACGGATCATCCAACGGCAAAAGACTACGCTCCTCCGCCGAAAGCAAAAACACCAACCGCATCATCACCGTCAGCGCCGCCTCATACAACCGCCCCTCCCCCACCTCCACCAACAGCTTCCGCCCCCGATCCACATCCGCCTGATCCAAATCGCGGATCAAAATCTCCACCGCCTGCCGCACCTGATACCCCAACTGATCCGTCACCTCATGTTGATCCTTCCCACTCTCCGCCAGCATCGCCTCCAACGTCTCCCCCTCCGGCACCCCAAAAAAGCGCGTCGCCCCCACCAGGCTCACAAACGCCCGCAGAGTCAACGGCTCATCCAACCACAAATGGGCATACCACGAAATAAACCCCGTCGTCTCCCCGCGTGGCGCATGCACCAACATCCACTGACTTCCATTTGTCACCAACCCCAGCCGCACCCCCGTCCCATGCAACAACGCCATCATCTGCGTCGCCACCGACGCCTGCCACCGCCCCCCCGGCAAAGGCTTCTCCAAATCCTGACTCGCTGGAACGACCTTAATCAACATCCTAACGCCCCTCCCTTCTTCCCCCCTCTCCCTCCCTTCTTCTCCCCTCTCCCCTTTGGGAGAGGGGCCGGGGGTGAGGGTAGGGTCAACGAGCACTAAATCCGGCCTCAACGTCACCCCATGCTCCGGCACCTCCGCCACCAACCCCGACGGGATCGCCTGCCCCTCCAACAGCATCCCCTCCCCAAAACCCAACTCCCCCAACACAGACCGCACCCACGCCGTATGAATCGCCGGATCAGCCCGCGTCCCCTGCTGATTATCCGCCCACTCCTCATGCGCCGCCCGCAACCTCTGCACCCGCTCCGTCTCCACAGTATCCAACCCCTGCGGAAACACGCGCAACAACACGGGCAACGAGAGAAACGGCCCAGAAATTTCAAGAAGGGATAGCCATTCGGCGTGGTGGCGGGGGATGGAGGACATGGGCGAAAAATAAATAGTTGGTTTTGTAGGAGAGAAAGATAAAAAGGAATTAGAAGAGTATCTCGTAATCCGAGTCTTGATATAACTGTTCTATCACTCGTTTTTTTCCATACTCAATCTGTCTCTTTTCCCGTTTAGGACAATCTTTGCCATCAAAATAATGGGAACAAAATCCACAAATCGGACAAATAAGCCGATGGCAGTGCGGACAATGGCCATGTGCGTTCTTTAAATGAAGGGGATTGACCCCACATTTTCCATCCAAATGTCCATGTTTATCATAAAGATTGCCTCCACAATAAGCCAGAATTGTTTCGTAGGCACTTGTGTTTGGCCGTTTACCTTGTAAAATGTTTAACCCTTGTAACCTAAAGATTTTGTATTGTTTAATTTCTTCAATAGCTTCGTCCCATAATATTGATAAGGTTGTAATCAGGGCATCAATAATTTTCAACGGATCAACAAGAAAAAGCGGATTTTCATTCAAAAATTGGCCTTTCGCTATTTGCGGAAATACAAACTCGCGGTACATCTTGGGGTGATAATCGCCTGCTGTATGCCAATTTCTTACCATTAACAAGAAGTGTCTCAAAATAGACAAATAAATTACTGGACGTTTTGCACCTAGGCTTTGAATAGCAAGATAAAGTTCTTGCAGGAAATCAATTTGACACTGTACCCAGTTGGCTTCTGGCCATACTTTTGTTAAGTCAATACCCATTGCCAAAAGTAGAGGAAATACATTTTTTGTTCTAAATTCAGGAACTAAATCTTTGGCTATAACCCACTGATCATAACTTGGAAGATCAATTTGTGAGATATTAAGAAGTGTAGATCTGCGTTTTGTATAAACAAAATCGGGGAATTCGAAAATCCAAGGGGGAAGTAAACTTTGCTCTATGTGCAGATCTATTTTTCCAAATTCAATCTCCAATAACCCAGATTTATTAAAATAGAACCCTACTTTCTCTAAATTTACTTTGCCTATTTCTCCAAGCACATAAATGTCTGTCTCCTTGCTTGCTTCTTCATGATTCCAGACAAACTCGGCCCACAGGTATTCTGAAAGGGTTCCGATTATTTGTACTTTTTGTCCTGAACTATTTTCTTTAAATTTTGGGACAACATGTTGCACATATTGTTCCCGATTATCTTTTGCGCGACGCGCATTTTTTACGTCGTAAGGAATTCCATCCACAAGTAAGTCATATTTCTTATACTCGGGTTGATAAGTATTATCCACTAATTGAGTAATAGAAATATCCTTACATGATTTGACCTTGCTCTGGAAAAATTCGATCACTGCCTTTTCTGCTGCACGCGCAGAAAGCATTTGGGCAAGTTTGTAATTTTCTTTTTTTTCTAGTGCTTTTATTTCCACTTGAGGTTGTGCGAGAATTTCTGATTTTTGGGTGTCACTGAAGTGTGCCCAGTCAATTGCAATTTCTAAATCCTTAATGTCAAGCTCAGGGTGATGAACAACATAATCGAATTCTCGTAGCAACAATAAATTGTAATTCCTGAAATATTCTCCAAATAGTTCGCGATATTTTCTTAATTCCTCTAGCCGTACTTCCTCTTTTTGCCGTATTTCTTCAAAATGCCGTTGGTTTTCCTTTTCCTCATACGCTTGTCGCTGAGCAAATATTTTTTTTGATTCTTCTAAACGAAGAACGCGCTGTTCTTCTTGATATTTCAATAAATTACGCTTTTGCTCTTCATTTTTTTCTTTCTCTAAAATCTGGGCCTTTTTCTCGCGATTTAGGATAGCTTCATTCACTAACTTTCTGTGGTGCCCCTCTAAACTTATTTTGGTTTGAAGGTGTTGAAAAAAATCATTCGGGGGATAGATAAATAAGCGGTCCAGATTTTCGATAGGGAACAGTTCCTTCCCTTGAGTGTCATTATAAAAAACAATCAAGTCTCGTCCGCGAGTTTGAACAACTATTCCATCCCGATTATTTCTAGACCATATCTGGCTACCTAGCAGAAAGCTAACACAATCCGGGTATGAGTTGACTAATTCTTTTACTAGGAAGGTTTCCTTTAGAGATTTCATATCTACAGATAATTTATCCAAACCTCTCCGGCACTAAAAACGTCACCGCCACCGGAAACATCCTCGGTTGCGGGTCCACATACCGGGCACGGATCGCCCGCGTTTCCGCGTCCAACTCATCGGGAATCTGCTGGAGCCTGCGCCGCAGGGCGTCCACATTGCGGGTCAACTGCTCCCGTTCGTTATCGCTGAACAAGGGCAACTGCACCGGTTTGGCAATCTCCTGCAATTCCCGTTCAATCGAGGCCTTCAATTCCTGCAAAATCGAAGTGATGTCACTCACCTCTTTCGCCTCGCGTTCCTCCAACAGCCGCCTCATCCCGGTCAGCCGGTCTTGCATCCGCGCTTCCAACGCGGCCACGAGCGAGGTTTCCACTTTCGGCCACACGTCCATTAACTGCGCCTGTGTCTGTTGGGAAACGGGTTTTCCCGTCCCCGCCGCCAGCGTCTCCTGCGTCTGCCCCACATTCAGCCGGTTGAACCTGCCACCCCGGATCACCCCCCCCGCCGTAATAATCTCCTCATGCAAACGGTGTTCCCCACCGATCACCACCAGCCGCGCGTGGGCGATCACCGCCGGGCTGTCCAGGGTGTGGTTAGGCACGGTCTGCGCCGTCACCCGGTGCAACCCGCGCCGCCCTTCCGGGGACCAGACTTCCGCCCGCAACAAACGTAAGGCCATGCTCACCAGCCGGTGATTCAAATGCGCCAGCACCACATCATCCCGCCCCTTCGCCAGCGCGTGGTCAAACACCACCGGGCGAATCTCTTTGGAATGCGGATGCGCCAACCCCTCCGTACACGCCGCCCAACTCCCCCGCAACGCCGGGAGATGGAAGGCTTTCCCGGCCCACGCACCTTCCGCGACCGGGATCAACGGGGGTTGGTCGGCAATCTGCAAGGCGATTTCCACCACCCGTTGAACGTTCTCCGGGGAGAGTTTCAACGTGTGGCGCGTTTCCTGTAACTGCTCAAAATGTTTTTGAATCTGGTCGCGCAGGTCCCGCTCAAAGCGGAGCATCCGCCGCGCGGCCTGAGCCTCGTCCTCGGCCAGTTGGGTATCCAGCCGAGCGCGTTTCCCCAACATCGCCTCTTCCACCTGCTGGGCGATCACCGGCCCGACCTTCCCCAAGTCTTCCCGAATCTGCTCCACCTTGTGCGCCGCCCGGACGAGAAACTCCAAATCCGCGTCCAAATCGGCGACGTCCAGGGCGCGGACTTCGGCCTTTTGCTGGTACCCCTGGCTGACAAAGTGAAAAATCAATGGGTTATGTTGTTGGCCATGCCGGTCAATCCGCCCGTTGCGCTGTTCCATCCGGTTGGGGTTCCAGGGAATTTCGTAATGGATCAGCCGGTGACAATAATTCTGTAAATCAATCCCCTCGGACGCCGCATCCGTCGCCAGCAAAATCCGCACCGGACTCTGCTCGGGACTGGCCTGAAACGCGGCCTTGATCCGTTCCCGTTCCTCCTCATCCATCCCGCCGAACAGCACCATCAACCGCCCGTCCCCGGCCAGACCCTGGGCGGCGAGCAGGGTTTGTAACCACTTCTGCGTAGCGCGGTACTCGGTGAAAATGATCACCCGCTCATCGTTCCAATGCCCCTGCGGTTTGAGCGTCGCCTTCAACCAGCGGAGCAGGGCGTGCGCTTTGCTGTCCGCCCGATAGGACGCGCCCTCCGCCCAACTTTGGAGATCGGCGAGTAATTTCCGCTCGCGCGGGGAAAGGGCCTCGAACGCCTGACTGGCCGTATCTACCGCCCCTTCCGAGGCCGTTTCGTATTCCTCATCGTTGGCATACTCTTCTTCCACCTGGGCGATCTGCCGCCGTAAAATCCCCGCCACCGGGCCTTTGGGTTTCGCGCGAGCCGGTTCCGCCCCTTTTTGCAAGGTCAGGAGATGTTTGCCCAACGTGAGTTCAAACGCCGCAGACGACGAAAACAACCGTTTTTTCAACAGCTTCAGCACGAACTCCGCGGCGAACCGTTCTTCATCCGTGTGGGCATTTTTCTGGCGGAGCGCGCTGTACTCCTTCAACCACCGATGCGCCTGGCGTTCGGCCTCGGTGTACGCCACCTCGATCACCGCCAACTCCCGCCGGGGGTAGCGCGGGTTCCCGGCCCAATCCACCAATTCTGACTTCAAGCGCCGCACCATCACCGCGTCCAACTGCCGCTTGTCCGGGCGCACACTCCGGGCAAAACGTTGGTCGTCCAGCAGTTCGAGCAGGGCGGTGAAACTTTCCAGGTACCCATTGTGCGGCGTAGCGGTCAAAAACAAATTGTGTTCAAAATGGGGGGAAAGCGCCCGGATAGCCTGCGTCCGCTGAGAATCAATCGCAAAATGCCCAATCCCCGACGGCGCGACGTTGTGCGCCTCATCCACGACCAAAATATCATACCGGCGCGGATAGGCCACCTCCCCCGGCACCGTTTCCCGAAACAACCGCATCGGACGATCCCGTTTGAGAAAATCAATGGACGTGATCAACCGGGGGAAATGTGCCCAGGGATTGACATGAATCCCCCGACTCCGGCGCAACGCCTTCATTAGTTCGCTATCCACGATCCGAAACTCCAGCCCAAACTTCTCGCGCATCTGGTCCCGCCAGTGAATCTGCAACCCCGCGGGGCACACAATCATCACCGTCCGCGCCCGCCCCCGCACGATCAACTCCTGAATAACCAACCCCGCCTCGACCGTCTTCCCCAGCCCCACATCATCGGCAATCAGCAAGTTGACCCTGGGCATCTGGATGGCTCGGACAAGTGGGTCAAGCTGGTAATCTTCAATATCAATACCGCTGCGGAAAGGAGCTTGCAGCGACCGCACGTCGGCAGACGAAGCTGCACCCCACCGGACAGCGTCTAAGAAGGCGTCGAGGCGAAGCGGAGAGTCAAAGCCGGTGGTGGGTTCCGGCAGCACAACCTGGTCATAAGCGTGTGCGCCTGGCTCGAGTTCCCAGATGACTTCTAACTCTTCGCCGAGGGCATCGTCTTCGACCGAGGTGAGAGCAATCAGGTGTTGGGGCCGCTCGACGCCGCCGGGCAGCGTCGTTGGCGGCAAGCTGCTTTTGATAACTTCACTCACGACATAACGGCGCTGGCGAACTTCAACAAGCTGGCCTTGTTCCGGTACACTAATTGTGTCAACGTTGTCCATGTATGACCTCGACGTAATTTGACCAGACCCCGAGGGCTATGCTATTGTACAGGTACAATAAAAAAACAAGGCCGGGTGTCAAGACCTGGTCAAAGGGATTAGGTTAAAGACCCCTTCGGTTTGGCAGCCAGGGGTCTTTTACATCAATTGTATCATATTTATGTAGACGTGACAACGGATTAGCCAAAAGCGAGATGTAAGAGGAGCCTTACAACCGAAGATTGGTCTCTTGACGCTTGAGTTTTGAGAAGTTTATAAGGTCTATGAACACCGTTTCGCCCGTTTTTTTATCAACCACCCGGCCATTTAATTCTGGGTTTTTATTAATCCGACATCTGAGATGGTGTTTGGCATCACCTAATCCATTTGGCTCTAAAAACCAGCGCCATTCATCATCAACCTGTACCTGGGCTGAATAGCGGAAATCATCTGTCCCCATTTTTATCTCCCCAAACGGCTTGACTTGTGGCTTAATAGATGGGCCAGGCCTCATCCTCTATCCGCTTGATCGCGTATGCTATGAATCTCTCGTGATGCCGTCCGACCTGTCTGCCATCACGATGAAAGTTACCACTCCCGATAAGCCAGAATAAGTGATCAACATTATAGGGTGTAACCCCGACATTCCTGGCAATGCGAAGAATGGCTTTGAACACCTGATAGTCGTCCTGTGTTGGACACAGGGCGAGGGCTGTAAAAATCTTCTTGAGATGCACGTCGGGTTTGCCAAAAGCTGAATAACCAAGCTCTTTTATGAAATCACAGGCCAGAGGAAACCCAACCCCTTCAATCTCATAACTCAAAAGCATGGGCAGGGCCGGGCGCAGCCTATCATCCTGGTCGAATAAGTCCACCCACGCATAGAAATCAGAGGCATCCTCAAATTGGGCCAAGAATTCAGCCCCCGAGACAATGGTCCTGCAAAATCGAGGCCACAGACTTCTCGAAGTTCGACGAATTTTTCCAGTTGGGTTCAGGTGGGTCACAATGTCATCTAATACCGT
>JABWBV010000812.1 GCA_013359445.1 Anaerolineales bacterium
ATCGTAGGGAATGAGGTTTCCTCCCCACATATTGTTCTCCGAGGGGGAAACATACACCTCGGTTATTAGATAACCTGTGTTGTTGTAAAGGTAAAAATAAAGCTCCTGCGCTTTGGAGGAAGGAATGGCGTTAAACCAGCACCCCAGGGTGATAGCCAGACTAAAAAGAGCTTTAGAGATCATAAACAGGGGTTTTGAGGTTGAAAAAACCTTTATCTGATGCTTGTCCCAACTTTATAATAGCCTTAGTTCGGGTGGCCGTATATCGCAAAAATCTTTCTGATTTTTATCGATATCATTCACCAATTCGGATTGGACCAGTTGGGAGCGTTTTGAGTTTTTTCAGGAAATAGACTTTCATTTTTCTGGCGTTTTGGGGTGTAAAGAAATACCAGGGGTGCAATACATTCTTAAGAATCCTGAGAATTGCCGAAGGATATTCGGCCAAATTAATCTTGTGCAAGATAATCGCAAAGGAACTTCGCCGGATAGCCAATTCGTACCAAAAATTGGTCTATATGTTTCATTTATCTGAAACGCGCCATGTTTTCCCGGCAAAATATCAGCGCGTTGGGCAATACTTAAGCTTTACATCCAGCCAGTCTGGCGAAGCGCTTCACTTCTCCCCCTCCAACAACTCCCCAACCCCAACCCCCAGCACCGCCGCGATCTTCACCAAATTCAGCGCCGCGATATTCCGCTCCCCGCGCTCGACAGAACCGATGTAGGTGCGGTCGAGCGCGGCCTGGAAAGCCAGTTCTTCCTGCGACTGATCCACTTTAAGAACCACTCCACCTCCCATTTGTTAACGTACAAGATCGCGATTTACAGCTGGGGGGCTCTCAGATCATTTCAAATCGTTTGGAAAGAAAATCCTTGTAATGAATTGATAAGCAATTCGCTATAGAGATTTCTAATTTCTTGACCGGACACTACTGCCTAATTACCATTTTCTAACGAAAACAAATCGTACGATGAAGCAACTTCTATTTTGCACCCTGCTACTGATCGCAAGCGCCGTTGGAGCCCAGGACAACAAATGGAACAAAAGTTTCAGTTTTTATGCCGGGCTAAGTCCCTTCCTTACGCCGGTGGATGTGGGGACCGGCTATAACGCCCCCGGTATCCAACATGAAGTGAGGCATAATCCCTTTGTATTTGGCGCCGAATATACCCGTCAATGGCGGGGCAAGTGGCACTATTTTTTAGCCGCACAGGGCGGCCTGCAATTCATGCAGGGGCGTACTGTCCTCACGCCGCCCCAAAATCTGGAGCCGGGTACCGTTCGTATCGTGTCGCAAGACGACGCTTTTGAGGCGGTCTCGGTGGCGATAGGCGGAGGTTTGCAGTTACAGGTATTGCAGTGGAAAGGGCTGTCCCTGCGCACCCAGGCGGGTGCGATGGCCGCCTGGGTACACGATCGCGGCGATCAAGCCGGGGGAATTGATTTGTTGGTGGAAAATGCCTCCGGCGAACTCGTATGGCAAAATGGCGGAACCGTACAACACGAGGTGAGTCGTCAGGTGGTTCCCTTGGGACGTTTGGGTGCGGGTATAGATTTTACGCCGGCCTTCGCCAAAGGTTTTGGGTTGGGTGTGGATGCCATGTACCTGATCGCTCCGCGCTTTTTCGAAGGCGCCTGGACCAGAAACGATACGGTTTCCGGTGCGCTCCTGACGCAGGGCGCTTACGAAACCGGCTGGAACAACCTGTTATTCGCAGTGCGTCTCCTCTATCGCTGGTAGTTGGCGCGAATGGGT
>JABWBV010000220.1 GCA_013359445.1 Anaerolineales bacterium
AAGCCTCTTTCAGCATGAACATTTCACGCGAAGATCTTGCGAATTTGGCAGGAACGGCCACAGAAACTACCATCCGTACACTCAGCGATTTCAAAGACGAAGCTCTTGTTGATATCAAAGGCGGAACCATTACGGTCCTGAATTACGACAAACTGGCCGGCATGAGGAACTAAATTTTCCTTATAACTGACAAAAATCAGTTTGCCTTCTGACCCGAATCATTCTGACCATTTATCACTTGAGATAATTTTGGTCTGATGAAAATTACAATCAGCGATAAACGTAAAGTTCAGTCTATTCAGGACGATTTCGCGGAAATGTTTCCGTACCTGAAGATTGAATTCTTTTCGACGCCGCATAAGGTGGGAGCTCCCTCTCCCAAAAAATTGATCCGACACCCTGCAGCCACCATCGGTGAGTGCAGATCAAAGCATAATTCCGGTTCCATTACAATTACCCCTGATATGACTGTTGCTGAACTTGAACAACAGTTCAATGAAGTTTATGGACTTTCAGTTCAGATCTTCCGTCATTCCGGCAAAGCGTGGCTCGAAACAACCGTTACCGACAAATGGACGCTGGAAAAACATTACCTCTTGCCGGGACTGCTGTTCGCAATTCTGGGTTTCATGCTCTGGCGCTTCGCGGAATTGCATGCGTGGTATGGTATTGCCCTGGTCGGAATTTTTAGCCTCTTGATCATCGCCTCGATGGTTTTAGCGGCTTGCCAACCGGCGGCTCCCACCGAGGAACCTGCCGCGACCGAAGCGATGGAAGAACCCACCGAAGTTATGGTGGAAGAAGAACCGACCGCTGTTGCGGAAGAACCCACCGCTGAACCCACCGAAGAACCGGCTCCGACCGATGTTCCCGCCCCCACCGATGTCCCCGCTCCCGATGCGACGATCCGCATTTGGGCTGATGACACCCGCGCCGCCGTCCTCGTTGAACTGGCCGATGAATTCCTCGCCACCTACAACGTTGAAGTGGTGGTTGAAGAAGTCTCCGGGATCCGCGATCAGTTCATCATCGCCGCCCCCGCTGGCGAAGGCCCCGACATCATCGTTGGCGCTCACGACTGGATTGGTTCCTTGATTGCTTCCGGCCTCCTTGCCCCCATCGACCTGGGCGAAAAAGCCGCCGATTTCACCGACCTGTCCCTGCAAGGTTTCACCTACACCGATGGGCAACTCTACGGGATGCCCTACGCGACCGAAAACCTGGGCTTTTTCTATAATACCGACCTCGTCACCGAAGTTCCCACCACCTGGGATGGCGTGATGGCCCTGGGCCAACAGCTCAAAGACGAAGGCAAAGTTCAGTACGCGATGGCCCTTGCTGGCACCACCTACGATGCCTTGCCCGTTCAAACCGCTTTCGGTGGCTACGTGTTCGGCCTCAATGAAGATGGCACTTGGAATGCGAACGACATCGGCCTGGCCGGTGAAGGTGAAGTTGCCGCTTTGAGCTTCCTGCGCGCGCAGATCGAAGCCGGTCTCATCCCCGACAGCTATGACTGGGATACCGCTCACACCTTGTTCGAAACCGGTCAGATTCCCTTCCTGATGGCTGGCCCGTGGGCTTTGGACCGCATCCGCGCCTCTGGCGTCCCCTATGCCGTGACCTCCTTCCCCGCCGCGACCGAAGGTGGCGCCGCTGGTTCGCCTTTCATGGGCGTCCAGGGTTTCATGGTCAACGCGTTTAGCGAAAACGTGCTCCTTGCACAGGCCTTCTTGACCGAGTTTGTGGCGACCACCGATGTGATGTCCCAATTGCAGGTCACTGGCAACCGCCCCTCGGCGTTTGTGCCGGTTCTCGAAGCGACGGAAGACGCTGACCTCGCCGCGATGGACATTGCGGGTGCAAATGCCACCCTCATGCCCTACATCCCCGAAATGGGTTCCGTTTGGGGTGCCTGGAACAGCGGCGTGACCATCGCGCTCTCTGGCGAACAGACCCCCGATGTGGCGATGGGTGACACCGTGACCCAAATCAGCGACCTGATCCTGGGCGCGTTGGCCGGAATGGTCAACATTCCCGGTAGCTGGCAGGTAGCTGGCGCGGCTTGTGGTTCCGATTGGGATCCCGCTTGCGCGACCTCTGCTCTCACCGACAATGGCGATGGCACCTTCAGTGGTACCTTCAACATCCCCGCTGGTGAATATGAATACAAAGTTGCTCTTGATGGCTCCTGGGCTGTGAACTTCGGTTCCGATGGCGCTCAAGATGGCCCGAACTACGCCCTCAGCCTTGCGGCTGACAGCGTTGTGACCTTCCTCTTCGACAGTAGCACCAACCTGGTGACCGTTACCATCGAATAGTTCGTGTCTTTTACATAAAAGAAGGCCGGGGAACATTCCCCGGCCTTCTTTTTCAAACCTCATCATCGTGGGGGATTTCATATCGTTTACCTGCATGTCTTTGGACACTGGATTGACAAAGGCATCTCCGATATTATTCCTTTGACTTGGAGAGATGTGCATGGCCTCATTTACCCTTCGGGAACCTCGAAAAAAACAAGACCCTACGGCACAGGTGATTCCCTCCCTTTTGTTGCGCCTGGGGATTTTGGTCGCATTTGATGCATTTATCGTTTATTTACTCAGTAATTTCATTCGGTTAGGTTTTTACCCCTTTTCGGCGGCTATTGTGGTCGTCGCAATCTTTGTTAATGTTGTCCTGATCTTTAAGCAAATGTATCCCATCCGGTGGATGACGATAGGCATTGCTTTTATGATTATTTTCACCATTTACCCCATCGTTTTTACGGTTTGGGTAGCGTTTACCAACTACGGAGACGGGCATTTGCTGACGAAGGAAGTTGCGATTGAGCAGATTCTGACGCAGAAATATCTCCCCGAAGAAGGGAAAGCGTATAGCTGGACCGCTTATAAAAATGAGGCGGGCGAGTATGTGCTGTGGCTCGTCGATCCCGATGGGGTCGGGTACCTGGCAAAAGTCGGGGAGCCGCTCACCCAACCGCAACCCGGTCAGGATGGGATCGGTGAATTGGACGGCAAGGGGATTCCACAAAGTATCGAGGGCTATACTAAATTAAACGCCATTCTTGCCGCCGCAGATAAAACCCTGCCCGACATTTTGTTCGGTGATCCTGCCAAAACCATTCAGATTCGCTCTCCATCGGAAGCCGCAGAATTGTCCTCGTTGTATCGGTATGATGAAGCGCAGGATGCCATGATCAGCAATGACGACGGCACGATCTTCAAAGATGTTGATGGCACGTTTGTGTCCCAAACGGGGAAGGAAATTACGCCGGGGTTCATTGCGACGATTGGCACGACGAACTTCAAAAACTTCTTCGTTAGCCCGGCTTTGCGTGGCCCGCTAGTGTTGATTTTGACCTGGAATTTCGCCTTTGCCTTTTTGACCGTGTTGACCACCTTCGCTTTGGGTCTGGCTATCGCGATCATGTTCAATGATCCGGACTTCCCCTTCAAAAAAATCATCCGCTCTTTTTTGCTCATTCCCTACACCATCCCCGCGCTGATCACGATCCTGATCTGGCGTGGGATGATGAACCCAGAAGTCGGGGTGATCAACCGGGCGCTGGTGGAGTGGTTCAACTTCAGCCCGCCCTGGTTTTCTGACCCGACCTGGGCCAAAGTGGCGATTTTGCTCGTCAATCTTTGGCTGGGGTATCCGTACTTTATGCTCATTTCCAGTGGCGCGTTGCAATCTATCCCGCAGGATATTTATCAGGCGGCGGAAGTCGATGGCGCCACCCCCTGGCAACGCTTTTGGCATATCACCCTCCCCTTATTGTTGGTCGCGGTTGGCCCGCTTTTGTTGGCTTCCTTTACCTACAATTTCAACAACTTCAACCTGATTTATCTGTTCATCGGAGGGGGGCCGCCCATTGCCGGAGCCTCCACCACAGCCGGGCACACGGATATTCTTCTGAGCTACGTCTATAACCTGGCCTTTGCAGGCGGGCGTGGGGTGAACTATGGGTTTGCCTCGGCCATCACCATCGTCATCTTCTTTATTGTGGGTGGAATCACCCTCTTCCAGTTCCGCTACACCAAAATGTGGGAGGAGGTTGGCGAAAATGTCTAGCCCTTCATCTTTCAAACAAATGACGACCTCGGTCAAGTTTCAACGCCGCGTGAGCACCGGCATTCGATTGTTCATCGCCCTGATCTTGATTTACTTTTCCGTTTTCCCAGTGCTTTGGATTGTTTCGGCATCCCTAAATCCGGGAAACTCTCTCTCCACCGCCAGTTTGATTCCCAGAAATATCGGGCTGGATAACTTCAAAACCCTCCTCGCCGGAGATCCAACCTTTGGCTGTAATCAAATTGCCGATGCCATTCCCACAACCTTTACTGGCGAATCAAGTTTTGAGTCCGTGATCCTGTATTGCACCTGGCTTAAAAACTCCATCAAAATCTCGTCCATCTCCACCGTCCTCTCTATCTCCATTACGACGATGGCGGCCTTTGCCTTTTCCCGGTTCCGCTTTACTGGACGTCAGACGATGCTCAAAGGGATTTTCCTGATCAACGTCTTTCCCGGTATTTTGGCGCTGGTCTCCCTGTTTCTGATGGTCGCGCAGATTGGTGATGTGTTCCCCTCGTTTGGCCTCAACACCCATGCCGGGCTAATTCTGGTCTACATGGGCGGGTCCATGGGGGTGAATATCTGGCTGATGAAGGGGTACCTGGACACGATTCCGCGCGACATTGACGAATCAGCAATGGTTGACGGGGCCACGCACTGGCAAATCTTCACCCAACTCATTTTGCCCCTGTTGCGTCCCATCTTGATCGTGGTTGGCATCTTGAGTTTCATTGGCACGTATGGCGACTTCATCCTCGCGCGTATCCTGCTCAAAAGCTCGGAGCAATACACGCTGATGGTCGGCTTGCAAATCTTCACGTCTGGGCAGTTCTCGCAAAAATGGGGGCCGTTTGCGGCAGGCGCGCTGATTGGGGCTTTGCCCATCATGATCATCTATCTGGCTTTGCAAGATTACATCGTGGGTGGTCTTACACAAGGCGCAGTCAAAGGCTAAAAAACTGAACACGGATGAACCGGCCCCACGCGGAAACCCAAAAATTTTTCGTGTCACCCCGTGTTCATCCGTGTCCCATTTCTGAACATATGCGCGGACTTCTTTTCTCCATCCTCTTCCTCTCGCTAACTTTATCCCTTTCCCAAACGGCGGTGGCCCAAACCACCCTGCCGGGGGACGCGACCCCGCTCGGTACACCCGCCCCGGCCATTTCCGGGGGAACCATCTTCGCGGACGTTACCACCTTCGCCCAAATCGGTAGCACCCGTTGGGGACAAGATCGCCTGATTGGGCAGGCCTGGGGGGATTATGATCAGGATGGGTGGTACGATCTCTACGTTACCGATCCGGCTGGGCCAAATATTCTCTATCACAATAATGGGGATGGCACGTTTTCTATCTCCCCCCTCGCGGCCAGCATTGCCCTGATCAACACCCAAAGTTCGGGCGCCGTCTTTGCCGATTACGATAATGATGGTTACCCTGACCTGTACGTCCTCCGGCGCAACCAGCCCAATGTCCTCTACCACAACGACGCGGGGCGGGCCTTCACCGATGTCTCCGTACAGGCGGGCGTGGCGGACCCCTACGATGGCAAAACCGCATCCTGGGGGGATTACGATAACGATGGGTTTCTGGACTTGTACGTGGCGAACTGGTCCTGTTACCCCGATTGCGGACGCCCCACCGAGGGGGATCGAGATTCGTTGTTCCGCAACAATGGCGATGGCACCTTTACCGATGTCACCCGCATCCTCGGCTCGAAAACGGGCGGGGCTGGGTTTGTTGCCAGTTTTGTGGATTACGATAATGATGGCGATCAGGACATTTATCTGGTCAATGACGAGTTCATCAATCCCATCGGCAATGCGCTTTGGCGCAACGATGGGCCAAACTGCCCCCAATACGAAGCGTTTGGGAGTTGGTGTTTTACCGAGGTTTCTGAAGAAGCCAAGGCAGACACGATGTTGATGGGGATGGGCCTGGCCGTTGATGACTTTGATGGGAATGGCTATTTTGACTTTTTCTTCACCAATGCCGGGCCGATGGTGATGTTGCAAAACCTGGGCGATGGCACGTTTGTGGACGTGGGCGCGCTTGCAGGCGTGGATTTGAGCGGGTACGGCACCGGTTGGGGCACGGTCTCGCTCGATTATGACAATGATGGTTTCCGCGATTTGTACGTTGCCCTGACCGAAACCACCCCCGAACGGGCGCTGATCAATCCCCTCTTTCGGAACAGTGGCGAGGGCACGTTTGAAGATATGACCGTGCAAAGCGGTATGGTGTCCGACCAGCGCACCCTCGGCGTTGCCACGGCAGATTATGACGGGGATGGCTGGGTGGATATGGTGATCGGCAATTACGAGGTCGGCTACAAACTTTACCGGAATCAAACAGGCGCGGGGTCATCCAACGCGCGGGTCGCGTTCACGCTCAAAGGGGGCGGCCCGGTCAACCAGTCTGCGGTTGGTGCGCGGGTGACCCTCACAACCGCGGACGGACATCGGCAGATGCAAGCCGTCCAGATTGGGTCCAGCCTCGGCGCGGGGAACGCCCCCACACTTTACTTTGGCCTCGGCTCGCAACCCATCCAAACGCTGGAAATTCGCTGGCCGGATGGCACCACCCAAACTTACGAAAATGTTCCGGCAGACATGCACTACACCATCGTCTATGGGGACGCGCCAACGAGCCAATCTGCAACCGAACCCACCGCGCGTCCTTCCAATCCCCTTGCCCGCACGGTGCTGACCCTGGCCCTCTTGCTCTTTTTTGTCGGCCTCGCTTTCCTGCTGGCGCGCCGGATGAAGAAGGCATAGTTCCCAAACCCTACGCCGACGCGGTGGACCAAAGCCGCAAGCCAACTTCTCCGCTCAGGGTTTCTCTAATTTCTCAATCCCTCAATCACTCAACTACCTAATTTCTCAATCCAATGAATATTACGACACCCACCTGGGTCCATCACGCCGTTTTTTACCAAATTTTTCCTGACCGCTTTGCCCGCAGTGCGCGGACCCCGCACCCGCGCGGGCTTCAGTTTAAACCCTGGGGTGCGGACCCCGCGGAACAGGGTTTCCAGGGCGGCGATCTGTATGGGATCGCCGAAAAGCTCGATTACCTCAAAGATTTGGGGATCACCGCGCTTTATCTCAACCCGATCTTTGCCTCGGCCTCCAACCACCGCTATCACGCCTTCGATTACCGCGTCGTGGACCCCCTCTTGGGCGGAGACGCGGCCCTGCGCGAACTACTCGATCAGGCCCACGCCCGGAACATGCGTGTGGTTTTGGATTTTGTTCCCAATCACGCCAGCCGTGGGTTTTGGGCCTTTCATCACATTCTCGAAAACGGGGGCAATTCCCCCTACATTGACTGGTTCACGGTCTACAAGTGGCCGCTCCGCCCGTACAACAGTAGCAAAACCCGTCCGCCGAACTACGCCGCGTGGTGGAACAACCCGGCCCTGCCCAAGATCAACGTCCGCAACCCCGGCGCACGCGATTACCTGATGGGTGTGGCGAAGCAGTGGTTGGAGTTTGGCATTGATGGTTGGCGTATTGATGTGGCCGAAGAAATCGACGACGATAGCTTCTGGCACGAATTTCGCACCCTGGTCAAAGCGACCAATCCCGAAGCCTATACCGTGGCCGAAATCTGGCACGAAGCCAAACACTGGTTA
Source organism: Anaerolineales bacterium (assembly GCA_013359445.1). GTDB lineage: Bacteria > Chloroflexota > Anaerolineae > Anaerolineales > JABWBV01 > JABWBV01. The sequence goes on from JABWBV010000220.1 coordinate 7,719, forward strand.
CAAGGCGATATGTTTGATGCGGTGATGAACTACTTTGTCGGCAAAGCGGCGGTATCTTTTTTTGCGAGCAAAACGTTAAACCAAAGTTTTGTCCACCCCGATTATGCCCTTAAACCGGCTGACGCGAAGGGGTTTGCCGAGCAGATTGATACGTTCTTGGGGTATTACGACTGGCAGATCAACCTGGCCCAACTCAATATGCTGGGCAGTCACGACACCCCACGCGCCCTTTGGCTGATGGGGGAAGACAAATCGGCCCTGCGCCTCTCGCTTCTCTTCCAGATGACCATGCCCGGTGCCCCGAACATTTACTATGGCGACGAAATTGGCATGACCGGCGCGGGCGACCCCGATTGCCGCCGCGCGTTCCTGTGGGATCAGCCCGAAACCTGGGATCATGACTTGCGCGCGTTCTACCAACAGGCCATTGCCCTGCGCCACGCGTACCCCGTCCTCCGCACGGGCGGATACGCCGATTTGTATGCCAAAGGCGAAGTGATCGCTTACGGACGCCGCCTGGATCATCAGGAGGCCGTTGTGGTGTTTAACGCGGACACCAAAGCCCATACAGCCACCGTGCCCCTCGATGGGTTAGTTGCCCCTACTTACACCCAGGTTTGGCCGGTGAATTCCTCGCACATCTACACTCCCGAACATGGCAAACTTCACCTCACCATTCCCCCACGCAGTGCGCTTGTATTGGTTTCCGCGTGATTTGACGTGCAAATCCGCAAACCACAGCTTCCGCCCTCGTAAATCAACCGAACCAATCCTCTCCCACCCCTTTTCATGCACAACGTTATCTATGGCCCCCAAATTCACCCCGAAGCACGGGTGACCACCCATCTCAAAAATCTCACAGGTCTCCACCATCATGGTCGCCGCACCCCCCTTGCCCCCCGTCCTGGCGAACCGATCACGATCACGGTCACAACCGCTGGCCCCCTCCCCTTTGACGAAATCGTGTGTCACTACATGGTGGACCGCCCGCACGTTTCCCGTCTCACTCCCGCCCCCTCCAACCGTCAACCTCCTGTTCCCCTGCCGCTCAAGCCAGTCTCCGTTCACTGGGATCAACCCGCCTGGGAATACGTGACCACCTGGCAGGGGCAAATCCCCGGTCAGCCGGAAGGGGCCATTGTGCGCTACCGGATCGCGGGACGCGTCACCGGCAGTGAGCACTGGCTCAACGCCGATCAGCAACCCGCCGAGGAAACTATCCCCAACTTTGCCGTGTTCATCGGCAACCCGACCGCCCCCGCCTGGGCGCGACAGGCCATTATCTACCATCTCTACCTCGACCGTTTTCACCCTGGGGTTGGTCGCACGTGGAACCCCACGCAATCCGTCACCGATATTTTTGGCGGCACTCTGTGCGGAGTCATCGAAAAACTGGACTACCTGAAACACCTGGGGGTGAACACTCTTTGGCTGTCCCCCCTCTTTGCCAGCCCAACCGCGCATGGATACGACGCGACCGACCTGTTCACCGTCGAACCCCGCCTGGGCACCAACGAAGACTTCAAAGAACTGATTGAAACCGCCCACGCACACGGCATCCGCATCCTTCTTGACTTCGTCCCCAACCACTGGTCCAACCAACACCCCACGTTCCTCGAAGCGCAAACCGACCCCGCCAGTCCCTATCGCGATTGGTACCTCTGGCGCAACTGGCCTGATGAATATGAGGCCTTTTTCGATGTGAAAACCATGCCAAAAATCAACCTGCGGCATGGCAGTCCGGCCCGTGCCCATCTGTTGGACGTCGCCCGTCACTGGCTCGAACAGGGGGTCGATGGCTACCGGCTCGACCACGCCGATGGCCCCGCCTCCGACTTTTGGGCCGATTTCCGGCGCACCTGCCAGCAAACCAACCCGGATGTCTGGCTCTTTGGCGAAGTGGTCAAACCCCCGCCCGCCCAACGCGCCTTTTACGGCAATCTGCACGGTCAACTAGATTTTGCCCTCGCCCGGGCCTTGCGCGAAACCTTTGCCCAAAGAACCTGGACCCTCGCCCAGTTCGACGCCTTCCTCACCGCGCACGAACGTTACTTCCCGTCCGGTTTTTCCCGCCCGGCCTTTCTTGACAATCACGATATGAATCGTTTCCTGGCCCTTGCCGAAAACGATTTCTCCCGGCTCAAACTCGCCGCCCTGGTTCTCTTTACCCTGTCTGGTCCCCCGATACTCTACTACGGCACCGAAATCGGCCTCAGCCAGGATAAATTTATCAGCGAAGGCGAAGGTTTTGACGAAGCCCGGCTCCCCATGATTTGGGATCGGCAAAACACCGATCTGATCCAATACTTCCGCACCTTGATTCATCTTCGGCGCACCCTCCCGGCTTTCACGGAGCGCCGGACCCTGATCCTTGATCCTGACGCGGGCCTCTACGCCTACACCCCCGCCCCCAACACCGTCATTGCCCTCAACACCAGTTCCAGCCCGCGCACCTTGCACACCCCCCTCCTTCTTTCCCCGGCCTCTCGTGA
>JABWBV010000221.1 GCA_013359445.1 Anaerolineales bacterium
ATATCCAGCAGAATCAGGTCTGGATTCATGCTTTCGGCAGTTTCGACTCCTGCTATTCCAGTAGGGGCTTTGATCACCTCGTATCCTTTCGCTTTGAGGGCGCGTTCTACGAGTTGCAAATTATCTGGATTATCTTCGATGTAGAGAATAGTTTTCGGCATAGGCGTACCTTTTGAGGCTTGTTTAGTTAGCGGCCCCATCATCTAGCGTGTTTTTATGTTCGATGACGCCAACGACTTGATCGACAAATTCACGGACGGACAGGGAGCCTTTTTGATAGTGGGCTTCGACCTGCCGGTTTAGGAATTGCCGCTCCGCATGGGTGATGTCGCGCGCACTGACGACGATGACGGGAATATGGCGCGTGCGTTCGTCGGAACGGAGTTCTTCTAAGACGTGGAACCCATCCATATTGGGCATCGTCAGGTCTGTAATAATGAGGTCGGGGAGGCGTTGACGGGCAATTTTTAACCCTTCGAGACCGTCCAGGGCATGAAAAACGCGATAGTTTTTCCGGGATTCGAGCAAACGGCGGATTAAAAGGGCATCGTTGGGGTTATCATCGATGAGCAAAACCGTAGTGGCTTTTTCATCCAGGCTGTTGAGGGCGGCGATTAACCCTTCGCGGGGGGCGGGGGATTGATCGTCGCTAAGGTGGACATCCAGGCTCCATTCTTCGCCCAGGACGTGTTTTTCGACCGGGAACGTGTGCCCTGTGCAGTTCACGACAACCATTTCGTGGGGGGCGATGATGTTGTTTCGTACCATTTTTTCCAGTCCGGCAAAGGCAACGGCGGTGGCGGGTTCAACTGCCATCCCTTCAGTTTTTGCCAGTGTGTGCATGGATTGGAACGCTTCTTGATCGGTTACCGCTTCCATGTACCCCCCATATTTTTGCGTAATTTTCCAAAGCATGGTGTACCCTTGTCCAGGGTCGCCAGTGGAAAGAATGGCGATGCGCGTTTCCGGTAAAACGGGTTGGGCGATGCTACTGCCTTCTTTGAAGGCTTTTACCATCGGGGAACAGCCTTCTACTTGCAGGACGCCGAGTTTGGGAACCCGATCAATTAACCCCATTTCGTGCAATTCTTGGAACCCGCGATACACCCCGATCGGTCCCAGACCCCCACTCACGGCTTGCAAATACCAATCGGGGACGCGCCACCCCAGATTTTCGACGATTTCATAAGCAATGGTTTTGAACGCTTCGCGGGCAGGGAGGCTTCGTGCCCCCCGATCTAATTGCAGGCCCCGACGTTGGGCAAAGTCTGAAGCGATCTGTTTGGTTTGATCATAATTGCCACTCACCCGGATGACCTCCGCCCCGAATAAGGCGGCTTCGCGCAGTTTATCCTGTGGTACGAGGCTGGTCATGAACACCCAGAGCTTGATGCCGGCGCGCGCGCAAGCGGCGGCATAGGCGACGGCGGCATTTCCGGTGGAGGCGATCACGCATTCGTTGATGCCATTGTCTAGCATCGAGGCGACAGCGACCGCGGCTTGCCGGTCTTTAAACGAACTGGTGGGGCCGTAGCGCTCATCTTTGATGTAGAGATGCTCAAGGTTGAGGGTTTTTGCATATTTCACTGAATGGAGCATGGGGGTCCCCCCTGCGCTAATCAGGTTATTGCTGAAGGTTTCGTTGTCGGCACTGGTCTCAGAAATGGGCAAAACATCGTGGTAGCGCCACAAATTGGTGGAGCGTCCGGTGAGGCCAGAGAGGAGCACGCGTTTGAATGCCGAATAATCGTAGAGGGCATCCACCCAGTCGGAGCCACAGGCCTGGCAACTAAGTTGGCTGAAGGAGACAAACGCTTGTTTTCTGCCACAGGCGTTGCATTGAAGTTGTTTGGGTAAAGCCATTCAAATTATCCTTCAGAAAGCGTAGGTGAGAATTCTAAGGGTAAAACAAGGTTAAACGTGGACCCTTCGCCTGCTAGCCCATTACTCTCTGCCCACAATTCTCCATTGTGCAGTTCCACCAAACGCCGACTAATGGGCAGACCTAATCCTGTACCTCCCGCTTTCCGAGTTGTTGAAGTATCAACTTGACTGAAGTGATCGAATACGGTTTCCAGTTTTTCTGGGGGAATGCCAATGCCGGTATCGATTACTTTGAGCCAAAGCTTACCATCTTTTTTCTCAGATCGTAAGGTGATGCCTCCGGTTTCGGTAAATTTGACAGCATTTCCGACAATGTTGATCAGAACTTGGCGTAAGCGAATACGGTCTGCTACAAGTTCAAGCTCTTCATCTGGCAATGGGTCAATTTTTATGTAAAGGTGTTTGTCGTGAGCAAGGGAGGTGGTGATGTCTACGACATCTTCGAGAAGTTCGCGAAGCATGAAGCGTTCGTAGGTAAGATTCATGCGGCCCGCTTCAATTTTAGCCATGTCTAACACGTCGTTGATGAGGCTGAGGAGGTGTTTGCCGTTTTTCTGGATGATCTTCAGGTCACCTTCCATAAACTCGGTGAGGGGGCCATCAATGCCTTCCAGAATGATTTCTGTGAACCCGATGATGGAGTTGAGCGGGGTTCGTAGTTCATGGCTCATGTTGGCGAGGAAGGACGATTTGAGGTGGTCTAACTCGCGGAGGCGCTGGACGGTGGCGGCTTGTTCTTCGTATAAGCGGGCGTTTTGCAGGGCAACGGCGACCTGCGAGGCCAGGGTGGTGAAGATGTTGGCGTCTTCTTCGTTGAAGTAGTTTGCTTTGTCGGCTTGTACGTCAAAAACACCCAGCACTTTATCGGCAACGATCATGGGGATCGCCATTTCTGACCGGGTATGGAGGAGGAGGGGGTTCGGGAGAAAGCCGGGATCGGCTTGTACATCGTTCACGATGACAGCTTTCCGTTCGCGGGCGGCGCGGGCGACCAGGGATTTTTCGGCATCCACCGAAATGGTATGTTGTTCGATAACCAGTTGGTGGCCTACTTCGCCTGCCCCAGCGGCCAGGTCGAGGGTACGGCCTGCTTCGTCGCGCAGGTAGATGTGGGCATGATAAAGGTTGAAGCGTTCTTTCGAGAGATTCACGATCCCTTGAAGCAGATCCCCAGGATTTAATACGGTGGACGCTGTTGTGCTCAGGGCGGCGACGGTTTGAAGTTCTGAGGCACGGCGGGTAAGGATTTCCTGGGTTTGTTTTTGTTGGGTAATATTTTGGAAGGTAACGACCGTGCCGGTAATTTTGCCTCGTTCAATGATGGGTTGGCTTGTAAAGGAGACGGGGAATCCGGTACCATCTTTGCGCCAGAAATATTCTTCGCCTTGTTGAATGAGGCCATCCCGAAGGGTTAGGAAGATGGGACATTCCTCGCTGGGGTAAGGGGTTCCATCGGGGTGAGAATAGTGCCAGGTCGGGTGACTGATTTGGCCGATTAATTCCTGCGTTTCGTAACCAAGCATTTGGGCGGCGGCAGGGTTTACAAACACGTGTTTTCCGTGTTCGTCTAGGCCCAAAATCCCTTCTCCTGCCGTCCCTAAGATCAACTCGATTTGGTGGGTGCTTTCTGCCAGGGCTTGCTCAGTTTGTTTGAGTTCGGTGATGTCTTGTGTTGTCCCAAAGATACGGAGCGGTATCCCGTTTTCTGCCCGTTCGATATTGGCTTCTACCAAAACATAGCCAATGCCCCCATCAATGTACTGGATACGGTGCTCAATGCGGGTTGCGGTGATGTCGGGGGTGGTTAGGGCTTTTTCGATTTCTTTTCCCAGGGTGGGGGCATCTTCTGGGTACACGAGCCGTTGGATATATGCTTCCTCGGACAATTGGTACCCGCCCATTTCCTGGGCTGTGGTGTGGAAAATTGCGTAAAAATGGTCGTCAAAGGTGAAGGCGCGGGTTTTGAGGTCCATTTCCCAGTAGCCTAAGCGGGCAATCCGTAAGGCCTCAGAGAGCCGGGCTTCGCTCTCGCGCAGGATGATTTCGGCATTTTTCCGTTCGGTGATGTCCTGATTGGCCCCATAGTAACGGGTGATTTTTCCGTTTTCATCCCGTTCAACGGTGAGTTGCACGGAGATGTACCCCAAGTTGCCATCGGCATACCGGATACGGTGTTCAACTTGGGTGGAATACACTCTCTCTGTTGAGGTGAGTGCTTTTTCAATCTCTGCGCCAACAACAGGCATATCATCGGGGTACACGAATAGCTCTGCGTACCGTGCCGAAGAAAGTTGATAGCCCCCTGCTTTTTCGGCAGTCATACGGAAGATGGCATAGAACTGATCGTTGAAGGTGAAGAGGTCTTTTTCTACATCGTATTCCCAGTGACCTAGGCGGGCAATCTGGAGGGCTTCTGCAAGGCGAGCCTCGTTGAGCCGCAGGGCTTCTTCTGCCCGTTTCTGCTCGGTGATGTCGCGTTGAACGGCGACAAATTGGATGATTTCGTTACGTTCGTTAAGAATGGGCGAGATGGATAGTTGGGCGGTGTACAGACTCCCATCTTTGCGGCGGTTGATGACTTCGCCGTTCCAGACTTTCCCGGAGAGGATTTGGTCCCACATGGTTTTGTAAAAATCTGGCCCTTGTACCCCGCTTTTCAGTAAACGGGGGTTGCCGCCGATGGCCTCTTCGACTTTGTAGCCGGTGACATTTTCGAAGGCGTTGTTGGCGAATTGAATGTTGCCTTGAAGGTCGGTAATGACGACCATATCGGCGGTGGATTGAACGGCTTGTGCCAGACGGCGGGTTTCGGCTTCGGCTTGTTTACGCAGGGTGATGTCGGTAATGCTTGCCCGGAGTTGGGGGCGTTCTCCTGGCAGACGGACTAAGCGCAATTCGCAGGGGATTTCTGTCCCTTGTGCATTGATATGCGTCCAGTCAAAGACGACCGTTTCCCCTGTTTCCAGGGCTTGACCAATCAGGTCGGCGGCTTTTTCAGCTGACAGGCGGCCATCGGGTTGGTAAACCGGACTCATCTCTACCGGGCCAACTTTGAGCAATTCTTCTCGGGGAAGTTCAAAGAGTTTTATTGCGTTTTCGTTGGGGTCAGTGAAGAGGCCGGTGGGAACATCTACTGTCACGAAGGCATCGGGGGTGTTTTCGACGAGGACTTGTAACCGGGCTTCGTTCTTTTGGAGAATGGCCCGGCTTTCTTCGGTTTGTTCGAGCAGACGCAGGTTTTCGATGTGGGCGCTTAGTTGTTGTGAGACTGCATGTAAGATGGCCTGGTTTTCTTCATCTAACTCATCGATTTCGCTTAAGACGAGTTGCCCGATGGATTCGCCCTGCACCAATAAGGGTTGAGTGACCGTGGTGGTGCCGTTGGTTGGAACCTCGTGGGTGATCGGCTCGACGCGGTTGAGATCGTATACGAACCCGATTTCGTTGGGGGTGGTGTCGAGGTAGTTTTGCCAGCTCTCGTGGGTAAGCCGCCGGGTGAGGTTTTCAAATTCGGTGAGGGTGATCTGGGTTTGTTCAAGCAGGCGGATTTTTTGAATAGCCGTACTTAGGTTCGCCGAGATAGTTGTGAGGAGGCGTATGTCGCGGTCTTGAAAACGATGGCTCTCGGTGGTGGTTTGGACACTAATTACGCCCAGGACTTCTTCTCCGCTGAGCATGGGGACACCTAGCCAAGAGGGGGGGAGAGATGACAGGGCGAGGTTGATCCTTAGTTTTTGGGCAAGGTCGGTGGTCATTTCCGTCAGGGTGAATGGTTTGCCGGAGGTAATTACATGAGCGACGAGGCGATCTCCTTCTTCCAGGAGGCTGGGTTTGGGCGTTTGGAACTGGCCTGCGGTTAGGGCAAAGGGGGTACGAATAAGGTCGGAGGAGCGGTCAAATAAGGTAATGGCGCCCGTATCAACGTTGAAGATTTCGCAAATCTTTTCACCCGCGCGGACCAGCAAAGAGTCCAGGTCTGGCTCGGTGGTGATAATTTGCCCGATGGTGTTCAGGTTTTCCATTTCCTTCAGCTGACGGTTGAGGGTTTCTTCGGCTCGTTTGCGTTCGGTGATGTCGGTCAGAATACCGACTGAGCCGGTGGATTTGCCATCCGGGCCGATGATTTCTACGGAAGTATCCGCGAGCCATACATCCCTGCCATCCCGGGTGCGTATGAGGTAATCGGCTTTCCAGTTGGTCTGTTTTCCTGAGCGGGTCAGGCGGACGGCGTCGGGGTGGGAAAGATCTTGGAAGGAGTGGATGATGGTGTCCAGCCGAATGCTATCAAAGAGGGCGGTGTTGAATTCTTCAGCGGTGAAACCGGTGAGCGCTTCGATGCCTTCGCCGATGAAGGTGAAGGATTCGTCGGCGTATCGACGGGAATAGGGCACCGCGTCGGCGGCGGCAATCGCACGGCGATAGAGGGCTTCGAGGTCTTGGAGGGCTTTTTCCGCTTGTTTGCGTTCGGTGATGTCTTCGGAGAGGCCAACCAGATAACGGGCTTGACCATCTGGGCCATAAACGGGGGTCTTTTGGGTGTGCAGGATGCGGGTGCCGCGCGGGGTTTCGACGGTTTCTTCGGCTACGTCCAGGAAGTGTTCGCCGCTGAGGATTTCCCAGTCTTGGGCGGTAAAGCGGTCGGCCTCTTCTTTGGAGAACGAATCGTAGGCGTTTTTGCCCAGGACTTCGTTGGCAGGGATGCCTAGCATGTGTTCGCCGGCCTTGTTCCAGCGGATGTAGCGGAGTTCTTTGGCATCTTTTACGAAGAGGAGGAGGGGTAGGTTTTCGATCACGGCGTCCAGAAGGTTTCGTGATTCTTCCAGAGCCAGGGCGTTTTGTTGGGTTTCTTCGAGAAGCCGAAGATTTTCGAGGGCGATGGCGACTTCATCGGCGACACTTTGGAGCAGTTCCAGGTCTTCGTCCGTAAAGCTGTTTTGTTCGTTCAGGTGCTGTAAATTGAAGACCCCGATTTCTTCGCCACGGACCATGATGGGGACTACGATTTCTTTGGTAAGGTCGGTGGGGTGGTGGCTGGGGTTTTTGTGGATTTCTTCGATGGTTGTTTCGGAGAGACCAGGCATTAGGTCTTCGACTTTGATGCCTCCGGAAAGTTTTGTAAATTCGCGCCAACCTTCTCCGATCAGGCGGCGGTTGACCACATCGAGTTGGGTCAGGGCGGCTTCGGTTTCGGCAAATAATTGTTGGCTACGGAGTAAGACGGCCACTTGATTGGTGATGGCTTGGGCAGGTTGTAATTCGCGCTCGACGAAGGTGTGGGGTTCGGTGTATCCGAAGAGGATCGCGCCGAGTAATTTGCCCCCCAACGTTAAGGGGAACCCTGCCATGGCTTGTACGCCAAATTGTGTGAGGACGGTGGCTATTTCAGGGGGGGTGCTTTGGGGGCCGGGGGTGGCGTGGATATCGGAGATGATGAGGGCCTGGTTGTTGGCGAAAAACTGGATGAATGGAATTTGTTCGGGCGCAAAACGGGACCCCACCCGGATGGGTTGACGATGATTTTTGTCGCGGGACCAGGCGGCGGCGTAGTCCACGGCGAGTAATTGTCCTTCTGCGGTGTTTTCAAAGACGAGTAAGCTCCCCTGATCGGCTTGGGGAGTGGCATAGTTCATAAAGATTTCCAGCATTTCCTGGTAGCTGTTGGCGGTGGCGATCGCCTGGCTGGCGCGGAAGAGGAGTTGCGTTTCTTCGTACTGACGGGCATTTTGAAGGGCGATGGCAACCTGGTTGGCGATGGCTTGAATCAGTTCCAGGTCTTCTTCGGTGACATCGCCAACTTGATTGTCTTGCATGTCTAGCACGCCTAGCAACTCGTTTCCTAACAGGATGGGGACGGTTACTTCGGCTTTTGTGTCGGGGAGGAGCGGGTTGGGGACCCAGTCGGGGTTTTGGGAGGTGTCTGGAACCACTAGCCCGAGGCGGGTCCGGGCGACGCGTCCGACCAAGCCGCGTTCGAGGGGGAGGAAGTGTCCCTGGGCCATTAACTTTTTCCCCACGTCTCCCGTAGCCCCTGCGAGGACAAGGTTTTTCTTGCTATTATCGAGCAGGTAGATTTGCCCATGATAATAGTTGTAGGTGGTTTTGATTTTTTCGACCACTTCCAACATGAGTTGATCGGGGTTGAGAAGGGTGGATAATTGGCGACTGATTTCTGCGCTGGACGTGAGGGCCCGTGTGCGTTCTTCGACCCTTTTTTCCAGGTTTTTCCCTACGAGTTCCAGTTCTTTATTGGCTTTTTGTAACAAACCTAAAGTTTCGGTGAGACGACGCACATATAAGGAAATTATGAGGGCGGTTAAAGAAAAGGAAATACCGCCAAGAATAAAAGCTCCAACAGGGGTGAGCGGTTCGTAGGGGGGGAGTTGGTTGTTATTGAAAAGGGTGAGGATGATGCCGCCCGCAACAAAAGAGAGGGCGGCATAAAAAAAGGCGGCACGAATGCCCAAGAATAGCCCCGCGATGATGATGGGGAGGAGAAAATTGAGATAGGATAATGACTGCACGCCCCCAGACCGATAAGTATTGTACGTTACTAATAGCCAGGCGAAAAAGACAAATAGCATACTGGCCTGGCGCACGTATCCGAGGCGGAGAAGGACAAGATTCAGGAGGGTGATGAGAATCAATAGACCCGCGCGGGATACGAAGAGCGAAAATACTTGGGCGTATTGCAGAGGACTACCGACTAACAAGGAAATAAAAGGACTTAAAGTAATTCCTAGGAATAAGGTGACGAGAATGAGGATAGAGAGGGTGTTTAACAAAAACGCGGTGCGCGTTTTTTCCTCATCCTCGAAGATGGGGGCGGCTAAAGAGCGTCGAAGCGAAGTGAGCATATTTCTCATCTCCTGAGATCAATCTCGGTCCGTGATCGGGGGAAAGGACATGGTGTCTTCGTTGGGGTCAATGATGGCAAGGCTTCGGGAGGCGCGGGTGGCCTGACGAACTTCTTGTACGGCGACTTGAAGAATTTGTTCAACCGAAACGGCTCCCCGGATGTTCGTGGAAATGCGATTCAGGGTGCGGTCACGGGCGGCGCGTTTGGCGATGTTTTCTTGGGCTTCCTTTTGGCTGGAAATGTCACTATGGGAGCCTGCCATCCGGAATGGTTGGCCTTGTTCATCGCGGAGGGCTTTGCCGCGTGCCCGGAGCCAACGGTAGGAACCGTCTTTATGATGAAACCGAAATTCTATGTCGTATTCGGGGCGGCGACCTTCCAGATAATCCCCGACGGCTTGTAAGACCCGGGCACGATCTTCGGGGTGCAGGAGGGCCTCAAAAGCCCCAAAGTTGTTTTCAATCTCATGCTCTTCATATCCCACCATGCTTTTCCAACGGGGGGAAAAATAGACGACGTTGGTGCGTAAATCCCAATCCCAAAGGCCATCGTTGGAGCCTTCGACTGATAATTCGTATTGTTCTCGGCTTTTGCGGAGGGCCTCTTCCTGCTGGTGAGATTGTTCAAATTGACGTGCGTTTTGGATGGCGATGGCGACCTGGTTCGCAATGGACTGAAGTAGTTCGGCATCTTCCTGCCCTAAACCGTTGACGATGTTTTGTTGGACATCTAAGACCCCTAGCACGGTTTGCCCGATCATGATGGGGACTGCAATTTCTGATTGGGTATCGGGCAGGAGTGGGTTGGGGAGCCATTGGGGGTCCGCGAGGGTGTTGGGCACCAGGACGGTTTGGCTTGTGCGAGCCGCGCGGCCCACCAGCCCCCGTTCAATCGAAACGGTGTGTCCCTGGGTGAGCAGGCGGTGACCGATGTCTCCGGTTCCCCCGACCATTTTTAGGGTTTGTCCATCGGGTTGCAGTAAATAGATGTGGGTGTGGTAATAGTTGAATGCGGATTTGATCTCTTCGACCACTTCTAGCACCAATTGTTGAGGGTCCAAAATGGTAGACAAATGGCGGCTGACTTCGGCGCTGGTGGTCAGGGCACGGGTTCGGGCCGCGACGCGTTGTTCCAGGGTGCTGATCAACGAGCGGAGTTGTTCGGTCATTTGGTTGAACGTGTTTGCCAGGGAGCTAATTTCATCGTTTCCTCGAACCTTTACTTCCTGGGTTAAATCCCCTTGGGCGATGGCGGCGGCGGTCTTTTCGAGTTCGGCGATGGGGCGGAGGGTCCGGGTGGTGACAAAGCCTAGCCCGGCGCTCATCAGGAGGAGGGCCAGACCCATTACCCCTACGGCGCTGAGAATGCGGGTGTTGAGTGCTTGCACCAGGGCGGTGCGGTCTAGCACAATGTCCAAAACGCCAATGACGTTTCCTGAATAATCTCGTAATGGGACACT
>JABWBV010000222.1 GCA_013359445.1 Anaerolineales bacterium
GGGTGGTCGTGCTGTCGCCGCGCCCTGGCAGAGTGCGGCTGGATTTGCGGGTTCATTTACCCCGCCCGCGCCGGGAAGAGGTGGTGTATACGGCGGATTTTGGCGCCCTGGCCCAACAGTTACGGGCGGCGATTGGGTAACTGTCCACGAGTGAATGGGGATCCTCAAATTAGAGATAATAGAGTGAAACATCCGTTGCCGTTTGGTTTCGGATGTTTCACTCTACCGTTTTGGGTGTGAAGTGTTCGAGATTTTGAAGGGGGTGGGGGCTGTACAGCCCTCACCCCCTTCAAAATCTCGGTTTCTTTCATAGTATTCCGGGTAGAACCTGATGTTTTTTATTGGGGGTACTCATGGTAAGATTGCGCCGTTATTTTTTTATAAAAACATGACTCTCCCAGAGTTAGCGGGAGGAAACCTCGAGTTTTTGAAGGTGTGTAGGAATGTCCTCCCCACACTATCAAAGGATCGGCACTTTTCTTGCCCAAAACGGGAGAGCCAAAAACAGGAGATCACCATGAAAATCCAAAAACTCAAGTTTCTGTTGGCCTTTGGCGGGGGGCTTTGGCTTTTTTTCTTTTTTTTGAGTGTTCCGGTGAGGGCGCAACAGGGTGTGACCTTTGAGTCGGTTCAAATAGATTTGTGGCCCGAATATGATCGGCCTGACATGTTGGTCGTTTATCGATTTGTTCTTGCCGCCGATGCTCAATTACCCACGGAACTTTCCCTACGGATTCCTGCCGCGGCGGGTACCCCTAATGCGGTGGCAGAGGCCGCAACCGGGGGGCCTTTATTAAACATTGCTGATTACAACTCTGAAGTTCAGGGGGAGTGGAATATCCTCACCTTTATGGCTTCTCAACGGGAGGTACAGATTGAGTATTATGATCCCTCTATCCAAAAAGATGGGGTAAAGCGGACGTACCTTTTTCAGTGGCCGGGGGGGTACGATATTGGACAGGTTTTATTATTGGTCCAAGAGCCGATTGGGGCTGAAGAGATGCAAGTTTTGCCTCGCTTGAATGATATTACTGTAGGGGAGCGCGGGATTGTGTACCATACGGGGGAACTAGGGTCTTTTGGGGCGAGTGAAACTTTTGAGCGGAGCATTTCTTATAACAAAGAGTCAGAGAGTTTGAGCATCGAATTTTTGGAAATTGATAGCCCGCCAGTAAATGAAGATACGGCTGGGCGTGTAAGTTTAGTCAACATTATTCCGTGGGGGATTGGGTTGTTGGGGGTAATTATTATTGTGGCTGGGGTGTATTGGTATTGGGCGACTGAAAACCGTAGTTTTCCAATTGCAAAGAAGGCCAAACGAACGCCTGAAAAAGTCGTCTCCCCAAAAACGGATACGAAGCCCCAAAAGGATATTTATTGTCACCAATGTGGGAAACGGGCGGAGAATAGTGATAAATTTTGCCGTTCTTGTGGAACGAAACTGCGATTATAGGATGAAAAGTAACGGCTCAAGCTTAGAGAGAAAACTTCCCGAATATCTGGCGTAGTAGTAACGTCCAATAAAAAAAAACAGGTCCGGTTTACCGGACCTGTTTTTTTTTATTGAGTGGAGTAATGTTACGGCCGGGTGTAGGCAGAAACATCACCGCCCATGTCTGCAATACTATCGATCAGGAACTGGACGACGTATTTGCCGTTGTGGGCAAATGCGCCTGGGTCCTTTTGGACATATTGATAGTTGTAGGCCGCTTTGAGGAGACGAGGGGTCCAGGTGCTATAACCGTCACCGGGTGCTCCTGTGCCGTCGTCCGCAAAGAAGTAGGGATATGCATGCGTATCATAAACGATAGGCGTTGCATTTTCTGCGGCGTATGTTTGAATAGCGGCATAAAGCGCATCCATGAGTGTGGAAATTTCGCCGGCGATCCCTTCGGTGGTATCACCATCCCCATCGTAATCGGGGGTTTCTTCTCCGCGGATGGTGGCGAGATCCTCAACAGAACTGACCTCATGACACTCGCTACACTTGTCTTCTACCTCAACCTCAAGTTGGTGGGCATTGTGACATTCAAAGCATTGATCGGCTCCGGGCACGTGTTCAAAGTAGCCTGCGTATTCGTTGCCATTATATTCATAGGCACCTTGAACTTCGGTTCCGTAACGGGTTGCGCCGGCGGCAAAGTAATGGATATTGAGGAAACGAATGCCTTCGTCTACTGTATCCAATTCTTTATCACCAAGCGCCTTGTCAACGGCGGCTTTGGATGAGCGGCCCTGGTGACAGGACAAGCACAGGCCAGAGTCATCGCCTTCTTCCAGTTCAATCGTCTTGCCGCTGGGGAAGGTGACAGATGTTACGGCGTACCGGGTGAATTCGCTCACACTATCGTGACATGTGGCGCATTTCAACCCATTGGAGGTCGGTTGGCTGATGCTGACGCCTTCCGCTAAGAAAAGGGGCAGGCCATCGGCAGAGTGGCATTTGGCGCAGGAACCAGGAACGCCTCCGTCCTCATCCCAGTGACGGAATGCTTCTTCGGAGCCAGCGAAGTGGCCGTGATCAATGCGGGTGAGGCCAGCAACGGCTTCTGCATTCAGATCTTCGATGGAGTCATACATCAGCTGGATGAGGTACTTTCCGCCGTGGGCATACCCACCGGGGTCTTTGCTCACAACTTGGAAGTTATATGCGGCGCGGAGCAATCGGGGGGTCCAGCTTGCAAAACCTTCTTCACCTTCGGTGACAGCGCCGTCGGCGTTTGCATCACCAAAGAAGTAAGGATAAGTTACCGCATCGTAAATGAGCGGCGCGCCAAGGGTATCAGCGGCATATGCCTGGATGGCGGCGTAAAGCACTTCGCGCATCCCTTCAATTTCGCCAGCAATCCCTTCGCTGATATCGCCGTCGCCGTCGTAGTCAACCAAAGAGCCAGCCATGCGGACATTTTTGAAATCCTCAACGGTTTCAACGTCGGTATGGCATCCTGTGCAGGTTTCTACTTTGACTTCGAGGGTGTGGGGGTCGTGACAGCCAATACAAGAGGTGTAACCGTCGACATGTGCAAAGTTGGCGTCGTAGGTTTTACCTTCATATTGGTACCCACCCTGGGCGATGTTGCCGTATTTGGTAGCGGCCGCCGCATAGTAGTGGATATTGATGAAGCGTAAGTTTTCGCTGACGACATCATCTTCTACTGCGGCTTCTGCAATGGCCGCATCGACCTGGACTTTGGAACTGCGACCTTGATGGCACTGCATACAACGTGCTTCATCGCCTAACCCGGTGATTTCCACGCCCGATGGCATCACGACACTGGTGAGGGAGATTGTAGCGTCATTATGGCAGGCTTCGCAGGTAACGCCTAAGGTTTCAGGTTGATGGGGGGTGTTTACCACACCAAACTCTGAACCATCCGCGGCCAGGTAATCCTGATACCCACTGGAAGTATGGCACTTCGCACAGGTTTCAGGGACTTCGGCAGGATCTTCTGCATCCCAGTGCCGGAAGGGTTCGGTGTCTGCGGCGGCATGCGCCGATGAAGCCCATCGTTCTTCGTAAGGCACTTCGGGACCAGGTTCCGGGGTGATGATCACCTCGACTTCCTGCGTGACAATTTGGGTGACAACGACGGTCACTTCTTTCGTCACTTCGACGGGGACGGTTACTTCAATTGGCTCACTTGCACAAGCGGCCGCAATCAATACCATACCCGTCATTATCAAAAGGACAGAAAAAAAGGTTTTGAGACTCTTCATGTGTACCTCCTCCAAGAGGTGTTGTTCGCTCTTGATCGGGCATCCTGGGAAGGATATCAAGAGCTAAAAGAGTGGGATTATTTGCATATCTCACCAAACTTATATTTGGCATTGCAAACAAGATAAATTTTAGATTAATAGTTCATTTAAATCTCTGGAAGGATGTCCCAAAAACAGGAGGACATTTGCCATAAAACTATTAGTTTTCTTATACCGTGTCTCCTTTATCATAGCATATTCTTATACTTGATTGCTACCTTATAACAATATATGTATATTTTTCTGAAACAGACCTTTCGGTAATTGCTCAGGTTTAGAGAGAAAACTTCCCGAAAAAAGGGTGAAAGGGGGAGGTGCATCCCCCTTTCCATTAATTTTCCGGAGCGCCCGCCAAAAGCCACTGTTCCAAAGCATCCAATTCATCCCGAATCATTTGCCCAAAATGAGCGGGTTTTGTCGTTTGCCGAATAAAAATTTGGCTGTCTTCAGGGGAATTGGGGACGAGGCCAGGGCCAGTATTCCCTCCTTGAAGGGCATTGGCATAAGTGGTTAAGTCCAATCCGCCTTTCGCATCTGGCCCGCTGTGACAAGCCGTACACCGGCCCTCAAAAAGGGCTTTGAACCCACGCTCATAGGTCGCAGGGACACCGGGAAGGATATAGGGGCTGGTATTTTGGAGAATGTATAGTTGACGTTCTAAGATAGGGGCAAGTGCCGTGTCCGCGAGACCAGCATAGGTCCAGACATTATTATGGCAGGCTTCATTTCCGCAGAAGGAGCCATCCGATGGGGGTTTTCCTTCCGCCTGCATTTGTTCGAGAAAGGTTGAAGGGTCATCTGTGGAATGGCAGGCCAGGCACGTTGAGTCGAAGGCTTTGCCGTGCAGGGCGATCCAACTGGTATGGGTGTGGGAGGCAGGCTCCGGACCACTTACCAGTTCAATTTGGGTGGTTAATTCGGTGGGAGATGAAGTAACGGGAATAGAGTGGCACAGATTACATTCCAGGCGGATGGCTTCCTCGGATTGGGTCAGGTGTTTCCCGTCATGACAGCGGAAACACCCTGGGTCTAATTTGTGTCCCAGGTTGTCCGGGTGAGTCTCCCAATCAATTTTCTGATCCTGAAAGACGATTTGTTGGTAAATCTCTTGCAGGATGATCACCACCGATTGGATTTCTTCGGTTCGTTGATTGTAAACTTCCGGGTAATTTTCCTGGTAGTAGGTTTCAAACGCCGTGATTTCATCCAATCCTGTTTGTTGATCCGGGTATTCAACAGTTAGGAGGGCAACCGCCTTTTCTCGAACAAAAGGGAGATCAGCTGGAATAATGGCTTGTGAAAGGGCTTGTTCAACGGCTTCTTCAGGGCTGGGAATGGTGTGTGTAATGCGGTTATGACAGGTGATGCAATCCATTTGTTTCAATGTTTTTCCAGCTATATCTGTGGGGGTCAGGCCAGAAGCCAGATCATAATATTCGGCGGCGACACCATTTTCGTCAACGACGCGGACGTAGGGAATGTTTTGGTCCAAGTCATCCGTAGAATAATAATAAATTTCATTTTCGATATGCCAATGAATGCCTCGCCCTAAGCCCTCTCGTTTACTACCTCCTCCCGTTTTTAATACGAGAAAAATACTTTGTGCTGTATTTAATTCATCATCGTTAAAATGGTGGACTTCGCGCAAACTATCATCTGAGAATTTTTCGGGGAAGTGACAACGCTCGCACGATTCCCGCGCGGGGCGCATATTGGTGGTATGAATGGGATATTCATATTTTTCGGTAAGCATGAGAAATACATGCCGAAGATCACCTGCTTTGCGCGAAAATTGGGTGGTGATTACATCTCGACCAATATGACATTCCACACATTGAACGCGCGCGTGCGGAGAATGCTGATAGGCACTATATTGGGGTGGCATGGTGTGGCAGGTGGTGCCACAGAAGACGGTTGAATTCGTGTATTCCCACGCATAAGTTCCCGCGGTCAGGAAACTAAATGTAAGAATACCCAAAATAACAAACGGTAACAACCGTAGCCAAACGGGTGTACCCGGCGGGGGGAGAAAAAACTGCTTGATACCGAACCAAAATTTGCGTAACATTGCCGTGTCTCCTTATTGCCCATTGAGTATTAAATTTTTGCCCATCCCGAAACGAGGCTTCTACGCTTGGGTCGGGGTTTATTCCGCACCGTTTGTAGTGGCCTAATTTTTTAATTGATGTTACGCAAGCCTAAAAAGCATTTCACCCTGAAGAAAAAAACGGGTACAAAATTTGCTTGAGGCTTGGTTTTTTTAGAAATTAATTTGAAGTGCATCGCACCTTGCGTAACGTAAATGAGGAAACTGAGATACCTAACTTGAAAACCAATTATTAAACTCCAAGCGGGTGAAACTTGAACCACGCCATCTTTCATACCCCCTGGTTTTGAAACCCCCAAGTTCTTTACTGTAATACGGGTGCTGTTAATATAAAAGCACGGTGTTCCTTTTCTGCGGAAGGACGATGACCTACTGATTTATGGCTCTTCCGTTTTTGACGGGAAAAGTGCCGAAATTTTATAGGTGAAAGAGAGATGCCTCCCTTTCACCTATAAAATTTCGGGTTTCCGTCCCGGAAATCCCGATATAACCTGATTTACTAAGGAACGCCGCACGTAGTGGTGGTTTTAAGAAGAGAATGGGTTTAGATGACCTGTTATTTTTCGGGTGCGCCGTTGCGGATCCATTCTTGAATGGCGGCAAATTCTGCCGGACTGAGTTTGCCAGGATGGTCTTCAAAACCCGGCCAGAACAAGGAAATACTGATGCCGGGCGCGCCAGGGATAACCGCCGGACCAGAGTCGCCTCCCGCCAAAGCGCCTTCGTACGTGCTCAGATCGAGGTTTTTCTCCCCATTGCGGGGGTTATGACATTCGCCACACTTGCTGACGAAAATGGTACCGACACTTGTCTCCCAGGTGGTGCCATATCGCAGGGCCGCTTCGGGGATAGCATCTGGTGAGGGGAAAGGTGTGGGTGTTAATGGGGAGAAGGCTTCCACTTTCTCTGGTTCAGGAATGGTGGCTGTTGCGGTTTGTTCACTGGTAACGAACCAAATAACGCCCACAAGCCAGATGGTTGCGACTAGCCCATAACCTATCCAAAACTGACTCTTCCGCCGTTTGAGGACGGCAGGCTCTACTTTGGGGGCTGGGGGTTCGTGGAGGGCAAGCGGATGTTCGTGCTCCATTTCCTCATGGCTCATGTACCCGGTATACATGCTTTTATTGAACGTCCGAATCAAGACGTGGTACATGTGCCAGATAATAATCGCGAGAACCGCCAACAGGGCTTCGCCACCATGGGCGGCTTTTGCGGCTGGGATCCACTCGCCGGGGAAGTATTGGGCCGCTGTGATCGGATTCCACAGGAAAAAGCCCGACAAAACCATGACCAGTGTGCCCCAAAGGAGTGCCCAATATTCCATTTTTTCTTCAAAGGTATAAAACCCTTGTTTGGGCCGTTCTTTGTCTATCCCCAAGTTGTATTTGATGGTTTTCCAGGCGTTAAAGCCATCGGTTGGGGTCGGAAGCATGCTGGGGTTTTTACGCTGAACATACCAGATATAGATGTTATAGCCAAAATGCCAAATTGCTACGAGCGCCAATACGACTGCCGCGACACGATGAATGATCCGAACGTTTTCAACCCCCCCCAGGGCAGTAATCAGCCCAACCGAGATAGGTGCCTCAAAATACTTCTGAGGCAAGCCTGTTAAGGCAAGGGTGATAAATGCCGCGCCATTGATCCAGTGCTCGATCCGGCGGGCCAAGGGGAAACGCAGGTGTTTTTCTTGGGTTTGCTTGCTCATGATTCTTTGCCTCCCTGCGTTTTGGGTTTGTAGATGCGTGAGCGCCAAAAATCGGTGACGACAAAGAAGCCCATAATCCCTAGGGTACCTGGAATGAAGAACTTGTAGAAAAGATCCACCAGGTAAACAATGGTGTGGTTTTCCAGGTCAGGTTCGTAGTGACTGAGCCAGGCATCGGAGAAGTTGGGCGTGGCGTCAGGGTGGCAACGTTGGCAGGTGGTGAGCAAGTTTTGCTTTATCACCGTACTCCCCACGTTATCCGGCGATTTGATGTCATGCACTCCGTGACAGTCGATACAGACAGGTTTGTTGGTTTCTTGATCTGGCGTGGTTTTTTCAAAGATTTGGACAGTAGACCCGTGGAAATCAGCAAAATAGGTGTCAAAAACATCTGTGTTGATCTCGTATTTTGCCATCAATGTGTCGTCGGTATGGCAAGTTGCGCAAATCTCTGGGGAGGCGACATGAAAACCCGCCTGGGTTGGGCCGGAATTATTGTGATTGCCATGACAGTCACTGCACGCCGGGACGTCGGGGTTGAAATCATCCAAAAGTGCGGCCCCGTGGACGCTATCTTGATAGACATTGTATATTTCTGAATGGCATTGCTGGCAGGCCGCGGCGATGCGGGTGCGGATATTGCCGAAATCCCGGATGGTGTGGGACCCATGGCAATCAGCACAGGTTGCCGAATCTTTATTTCCCTCTTCGAGTAACGAGGAGTGCGTTCCGGTGTGATATTCTTCCGCGGCTTGTTCGTGGCAAGTGGCACACGCCTGGGCCATGTAAATGGTCACATCCCGTGTATCCTGGAAGTTTTGTTCCGGGTGGGGGAAGCCTGTGATATCGGTATGACATTGTACGCAGGCGTACCCTTTTTGGCCGTGGACGGATGTTCGGTATTCGATGCGGTCAACTTGCAAGCTGAGTTGTTCCCCACTGGGTAGGGGGAGGATCATCTTTTCGTCCGCGTGACACTCCAAACATTGATCATCACTCATCGGGACAAAATTTACCGGGCCAGGGGTGGCTTGAAGCAAGGGCGAGGGTTGATCGGAGGCGTACACCGTGTTACGCTCCCCCCTGAGGGCAAACAGCCCCCCCAGGGTGAGAAACGCCATCAGGAGTATGCTCGCGAAACGAACCATCTTCTTAGAATTAATTAGGATCATTGGATATTCCTAAAGGATCAAGGCGTTTCAGTTTCTTCGGGCGCGGGGGTGGGTTCCGGCAGAGGAGTGGGGGTAGGTTCTGGGAGGGTGTGATAACCCTTCGCCATGTCGGCAAGCTCTTGGGTTTCTTTGGCTGTTGCAAAAACACCGTGGCAGTTATTACAGGCGTAGTTGAGCGTCAAATAAGGCATGGAAAGCGTGCCATCCTCATTAAATTGGGGCGCCGCTGGGTCAGGATTGATGGAGAAGACATGAGAGTTAATATCACCAGAAAATAACTCCAGATTTGCCAGAGCCGATTGTCCCGTTGCCGGCATGTGACAGTCTACACATTCAAGCCGGAAGTGTTCGTCATTGTTTTGGTAAACATTTTCCCAGTGGCAGGTATCGCAGGTTTGACGAATGCCCACGGTGGGGTTGAGGTTCGGATCGGCATGAACCGCACTCGCATGAGGGTCGTGGCAGGCGATGCACTGAAGGGCGAAGTGCTGAGAATTATAGAGTTCATCGAACTGTTGGTTGTGTTGGGAAAAACCATTTTCCGTTTCAATAGCGGTTGCGGATTCACGAGTGTGGCATTCGCCGCAGGCTTGATTGGTGCGATCTAGCACCATACGGAAACCGTAGGGATCAGAAGCATGTAAGCTCCCGGCGCCGTGACAGGCTTCGCATTGAACATTTTCAAAAGCCCATGTTCCTACGATCCCTTCGAGATCATCCTGATGGCCTTCGGTGCGGTACCCTGTGGTGTGGCAACCTGCACAATCCATTTGGACCTTTTCCTCCCCGGCATGATAGCTGGCCCACCCTGCATTTTCTTCTAAATCTTCATTGGCAAAGTGATATTGGTTCTCAAAATCGACAACTCCACTTTCCCCAGGTGGGTTGGTGATCAGGTATCCATTCGCATCCACAAATAAGGCCTTCCAGCCAAAGCCTCCTAAAACATAGGAAATATCGTTCCAGGTATAGCCCTCGGGCGGTTGATTTAGACCGCCGGTCACACTATCATAAGGATAGCTCGGCGCTTGCCCGTCCACGACTTTCGTG
This sequence comes from Anaerolineales bacterium, assembly GCA_013359445.1. GTDB lineage: Bacteria > Chloroflexota > Anaerolineae > Anaerolineales > JABWBV01 > JABWBV01. Next base: position 9,797 of record JABWBV010000222.1, read on the forward strand.
AAGTTTGCGGCATGACCCGAGAGGTTGTATTTCGAATAGGCTTCCTCGTGACATTCGCCACATTTTTCGGCGCCGACATAATCCAGACGGACACTGGCATCTTCACCTGGAGGACCAGCGGGGCCTTGTGGCCCAGCGGGGCCTGCCGGCCCTAAAGGGCCTTCGGGGCCTTGTTGCCCTGCGGCGCAACCGCCCAGGAAGAATGCGGCCAACACCAGGGTCAGACCGGCAGTAATGATAATTTTTCGCGACATGAGGTATTCTCCGGGAATCATAAGTTTTAGTTATGGGGATTGAGCTGGACTTTATCCAAATTGAACCTTTCAAGTTGAATAACACACCGCTTCAAACAGCCGTTGAAGCAAAGGGGCAGGGGATTTTTGCATGTCAGGG
>JABWBV010000223.1 GCA_013359445.1 Anaerolineales bacterium
ACGAGACGGTCGCCCCACCAGGCATCCACCACCCGGTTGACGAACTCGAAATCTTGTTCTACTGGGAAAGAGCGGATAACGTGGAAGGCTATATCTTTTCGCGTATTATTCAACTTTCCTCTCGCGGCTGGCCCCCACAAGACATCTCGTTGGCCATGGGGGTTCCCGCGGACGTGATCACCCAAGTGATCGCGAATTTTAACCGGGGGGGCATTTCTGCGATTGCCCCTCGACCTTAAAGATGGGTAACTTCTCACAAAACGTAGGAAGTTGCGAAAAAGTCGGGTGAAAGGGAACCTGGACCTTCCCCCTTTTCAACCTTCTTTTCGGGGCCTCTTTTTCTAGGCCTGAGCAGTTTCCCCGAAAGATTGGAGTCCCTCCAAAATTTGCAGGAGTTTTATGGATGACGATTAAACAGTTGCAAAACCTCTTGCTGTTATGTTCTTTATTTGTGGTCATATGGCTGGGCATAGGCCTGTTTGCACACTTCCACGCCTTGTTTATTTGGGGGGCCGCCGCCGCTTTGCTTGTGATGATGTTGATTTATTTGGGGCTGAGTGAGGAAAAAACCCCGCTTTGGTATGGCGTGCTGGTCGAGAAAAACCGAAACCGCGCGAGCCTGTCTCGGTTGCAGGTGACGCTTTGGACGGTGGTGATCATTTCCGCCTATCTGGCGGTGGCCCTCATTCGGACCATGCCCGAGGCTCTCGATCCGCCTGCCCCCGATTGCCAGGAAACGGACGAGGACGACTGCACCCCCCAACCCCTCAACATCGCCTTCCCGAACGAAATCTGGCTCGCACTGGGGATCAGCACCGTGTCGTTTGCCGGGTCCAGCCTGATCAAGACGAACAAGCGGAACAAATATCAGGCCAATTTACTCGCCCAGCCCAGCCCCGAGACCGCCATCATCCCCTATCAGGCCAAGGAACCCAAAATCCGCGACATCTTCTACGGGGATGATGTGGGCAACCAGGACACGATTGACCTGTCGAAAGTGCAGATGTTCTTCTTCACCGTAGCGCTGATCACCGTGTATAGCTTCGCCATCGGCTCCTTCATCACGAACGACGCGCTGATCCGCGCCCCCCACACGTTTGAATTCCCCGCCTTTTCCAGCAGTATGACGGTGATCCTAGCGATTTCGCACGCCGGGTATTTGTTCATCAAAGGGCCGGGGGGGAAGTAGCGCGCCGAGGATTGTCGTTAAAAAAACTGCCAGGATTTCCTGGCAGTTTTGGTTTTCCGTTTTCCCCCCCCGAAAAAAAACAGCGCCCCTCACAGGGCGCTGTCACGTATCACGCATCCCCTATCTCGCCCCCGCCCCTTCTAAACACTGCGATGCCGCATTCCGCCCCGGAAGACCGGTGATCCCGCCCCCCGGATGTGTCCCGCTCCCACACACATACACCCCCTCCACCGGCGTCTGGTACCCCGCCCACCCCGGCACAGGCCGCATATGGAAAAACTGATCCAGCGTCATCTCCCCGTGATTGAGATTCCCCTCCGGCAAACCATACTCCCGCTCCAGGTCGCACGGCGTCAGCAATTTACTCGCCACAATCTTCTCCCGGATGTCCGAGGCGTACTCCGCCAGGGTGTCCAGCACGGTGGCGGTAAAAGGCTCGCGCGCAGTATCCCACCCCTGTTCGTGTGTTCGTTCGTAGTGAGGCACGGTAGGATGTCTGGCATCCTCAGTGCCGCCTCCCGCACTATCGTGCGTTACCACCGCCCCCTGTTCGTAGTGAGGCACGGTAGGATGTCTGGCATCCTCAGTGCCGCTTCGTAGATGATACGGCGCGTACTTCACCGTGATCGTCATCACATGCCCGCGTGGAGCCAGCGTCGGGTCCGCCAGCGAAGGAATCCGAATGTCCAGATACGGGCGGCGGGAAAACTCCCCGTACTTCACGTGGTCAAATGCCCGTTGCAGGTAATTGATCGAGGGCGAAATCTGAATCGCCCCCCGTAAAAGTTCAGGAGCGCGTCCATCTTGGATGCCAAAGTTAGGCAACCCCGACAACCCTAACACCAAACGCGCGGTCGAACCGCGATACTTGATCTGCTGTACATGCCGGACGAAGGACGCATCCAACCGCGCGGGATTTAACAACTTCAAAAACGTCGTCCGCGGATCGGCACTGGAAATCACCGTTTGCGCGGGGATAAATTCCCCGGACGTGAGGCGCACCCCGGTCGTTTTCCCGTTGTCCACACAAATTTCGGCCACTTCCGCACCCAGACGGAGTTCTGCCCCGGCATTTTTCCCCACCTTCACCAGCACGTCCACCAGGGCGCCCATCCCCCCCTTCACTTGCCCCGTTGACCGAAACAACCCCGAATGGCTTAACGCCCACTTGTATAACAGCGTGTACGCCGTCCCCGCCTCCATCGGCCCGAAGGTGATGTCCCGAATCCCGTTCGCCGCAATGGCCCCCTTCAGCGCGTCGGACTCAAACCACTCGTTGAGCAGATCGGCGACGGGCATCGGCAGGGCGCGGAGGAGTTGGGAGACATTTTTCCGCCCCAACCGGTTCAGTGGCCCGGCGAGGGCACGCATCCCCCACACATCGGCAAACGACAGGTCCGGTAAATCGAGCGGGGATTGGTGCAACAGCTCGCGCACCACCCCCGCAATTTTGCCCATCAAATCCACGAATTGCGGATACTTTTCCGCGTCTTTTTTCGAAAAGCGTTTGATCTCCTCCACCGTGCGGGCGGTATCCTGCCAGATCGTCAGCGCATCCCCGTTCGGCTGGGGGCAGAAGGCGACAACCCCAAGCGGGGGAGCATTCTGAGCGGCAGTCGAAGAACGCTCCCCCCGCGCAGGGGCCGAGGGGAGATATTCGAGGCCGAAATCGGCCAACGCGAGGTCCCGCGCCACGACCGGGGACACGTACCCCGCGCCATCCGCGACCATCGAAGCCCGGTAGCCGGGGGCAAATTCCTCGGTCACAGCGATCCCGCCCGGGGCGGTTTTCCGTTCCAGAATCAGCACTTTCTTTCCATTTTTTGCAAGATACGCGGCGGCGGTCAGGCCGTTGATTCCCGCGCCGATGAGGAGGGTGTCGTAGGTCATAGATGATTCCTTGAAGCAAAGGTGAAAAGGAGAAAAGGTGAAAAGGGGTTTGTCATTTGCATCACCATATCTCAAAAAAATACACGCCTTCTCCCAATTCCCAAAGCCGATACCCATTTTTGGCAAATAGGATGTCGGGATGGGGGGGGCGGTTGGTTATCAGATATCCGAATTGATCAGGATCAAAGATGTGCGCTTTGGGAATATAAACGATGACGGACTCGGTCGCAGGATTTGTTCGTATGGCCATTGCGCCAAGTTTTTGAAGCGCGTCCGTCCAAATTTCATCGTTTACATAACCTTCGTTGTCTGTTTCTTGATGAAGCAATTCCAGGGCGTCTTGCTTAATCACTTCCATACCCCCTGCTCTAGTTAGCCGGGTCTGAGCGCCGACCGCAAAAAAGGCGATCCTTTGTTGTGTGTTTTGCACTTCTCCGGTGAAAAAAATAGTTGGGTTCACCGCAAAAAAGAGCACAATCATGCCAGCAGATAGTATCCCGGCGGTCATCTTATGCTTTTGGCTATTTGGCGACTTTATGGTTGTATAGGTGTGAAAAAGCAAGAGCAAGAGCATAAGCCCAAAAATCGGTAGCCAAAAGAAGTATGGTAAGAGAAGGTGTTCTGCCAACGAGGGATAAACAATTTCACTCCAGCCGGATAAATGCGGAAGAAACAGGCTCAACAAACCAATCAGAAAGGACAAAACTCCAATCCACGGGTTGGAAAAAATTTTCAAAGCGCCTCTCCTTTTCACCTTTTCTCCTTATCTCCCTTTCTCCAGAATCTTCATCGCCGCCAACCTCCCTGGCCCACCCGTAATCCCCCCCCCTGGATGGGTGCCGCTCCCGCACTGGTAGTAGCCGCGGATCGGGGTTTTGTAATCGGCCCAACCCGGTGCCGGGCGCAGGAAAAAGAGCTGATCGAGGGTCAGTTCGCCCTGAAAGATGTTGCCTTCGGTCAGGCCGATTTTTTGCTCCATGTCCCAGGGGGTGAGGACTTGTTTGTGCAGGATGAGGTCTTTGATGTTGGGGGCAAATTCGCTGAGGGTGTTGATGACGGCGTTGCCAAAATCTTCGCGGTGTTTGTCGCGGTCTATCGGTTCGGCGATGGGGTAGGAGGCGTATTGCACGAAGATGGACATGACGTGTTTGCCGGGCGGAGCCATCGAAGGGTCAACGGTGGTCGGGAGGAGCACATCCATGTACGGGCGGCGGGAGTAGCCGGGGCCGTCCGCGCCGTATTTGGCATCGTCGTAGGCGCGTTCGAGGTAATCCACGCTAGGGCAAATTTCCATCATCCCGCGCATCAGGGTTTTGTCGCGCATGGCGGTGAAGTCGGGCAGGCCATCGAGGGCGAGGTTCACTTTGCCGGACGAGCCGCGGAATTTGAACTTGTCAATCGCCTGGACGAGGTCGGCGGGCAGATCGCGTTCGTCTACGAGTTTGCGGAAGGTGACATACGGATCGGCCCCGGAGACGATGATCGGGGCGTAAAGTTCCTCGCCCGAGGCGAGCGCTACCCCCGTCGCCTCCCCGTTTTTGACGATGACCTGGGACACGGTCGCATTGCACCGAATTTCCGCCCCAAAATGCCGCGCCGCCCCCGCAATCGCCTCGCTGACCATACCCGTCCCGCCTTTCTGCCACCCCCACGAGGTAAACGCCCCGTCCAGTTCGCCCATGTAGTGATGGAGCAAAACATACGCTGTGCCTGGGGAGCGCGGCCCCAACATTGTGCCGATAATGCCGTTGATGGAAAACAGCGATTGCACGATGTCGGTCTCGAACCATTCCGCGAGGAAATCCACCGCGCTCATTGTCATAATTTTGGTGAAATCGTGGAACCAGGGCTTGCCCTTGCCTTGCAAGTGTTTGCCGAACTCTGCCAGAGTCCGCAGACCGCGCAGGCCGGGGTTGGCCGGGTCGGGGGGCGTCATCCCCAAAATATTCTTGACCCCAAACGCCATGTCGTACATGACCTTGCTGAATTCGGGGTAGGCGTCGGCGTCGCGGCGGGAGTGACGGCGCAGTTCGTCGCGGGTGGTGGCGGCGTCGGCGTACATCGCCAGGTAATTGCCGTCCTCCATCGGGGCAAATGCACTGTCCAACGGGAGGATGTGCAAGCCGAACTTGGGCAAATCTAGCTCACGGATGATCTCCGGGCGCAAGAGGCTGACCACGTAGGAGCAGACGGTGAACTTGAATCCGGGGTACATCTCCTCCGTCACCGCCGCACCGCCGACGAGGTGACGGCGTTCGAGCACGAGGACTTTTTTTCCCGCTTTGGCGAGGTAGGCGGCGCAGGTGAGGCCGTTGTGCCCCCCGCCGATAATGATGGCGTCGTATTGTTGGTTTGAAGTCATGTGTAAATCCTGTTGCTGGGGTAAATAGGGTACATAAAGTATATAAGGTACATAGGGTGAATAATTTCGCTTCAGTACACTATTTACCTATCTACTTTATTTACCTACCTTATTTACCTTTTTTCCTCGGCGGATCAAAAAACGGCATCTCCACCACCTTCGCAGGACAAGCCAGCCGGTGTGCCTCAATCGTCACTTCGACGAAAACCCGCGTCCCTAACGCGGCATAACGCGGCTCCACGCGAGCAATGCCAATGTACTTTTTCAGGATGGGCGACCACGTCCGGCTGGTGGATTTGCCGATCCGCTTTTGCGCGCGGGCATCGGCGTATACGGGCACACTCTCCGTCTCGGACGAGTACGGCAGGTGGAGCGGCATCCCAAACCGGGCGTAAAGCTGTTCGAGCGCGACTGTGTCCAACTCCAGGCCGACAGTCATTTCCTTCGGCGCGCCTTTTTTCAACGCCGCCTGCCCGACGAAATAAGGTTTCTCCAGCTTGACCGTCCACCCCAGGCCGAGTTCGAGCGGAGTGGATTTTTGATGGTCGAACATGGTCTTTTTCGAGGAGACAAAATCCACGTCCGTGAGCAGGAGTCCGGCCTCGATCCGGGTCATGTCGAGGGCGGTGTTCCCCATCGGGCGGAGGTTGTAGGGTTCGCCCGCGCGCATGAGTTTGTCCCATAAATCATCGGCGTCGTAATGCTCCGCGAAGAGTTCGTACCCCAAATCTCCCGTGAATCCCGTGCGGGATAACACCACGGGGGTTCCGTCGAGGGTCGTTTCCATCAGCCGAAAATATTTCAACCCGCTCAAATCTTCCTTCATCATCGCCTGTAAAATCGCCCGCGAGGTTGGCCCTTGCACGGACAGGCCCGCGAACCGTTCGGTGACATCTTCGATGTGGACGGTGAGGCCAGCGGCGTTTTCTTGGAGCCAGCGTTCGGTGGGGTCGGCGGCGGTGAGGCGATAGAGATTTTCGTCCAGCCGGGCAACGGTGCCGTCGTCAATGATCTTGCCATCGTCGTCGCACCAGGTTGTGTACGCCACCTGCCCCACGCGGAGTTTGGTCACGTCGCGAGTCAGCACCCGGTCGAGGAGCGCGCCCGCGTCAGGGCCATCAATGTAGTATTTGTACAACGGCGAGATGTCGAACACCCCCGCCGACGTGCGGACGGCGTTGTATTCGTGCGTGTGTTCGAGTTCATACGCGTTTGCGGACAGGTAGCCTGACCAGATTTGCCAGTCGTAGCTTTCGACAAGTTCGGCGGTTCGGGAGTGGAAGGGGGAGGGTTTGGGCATTGGGGTCTCCGAGAAAAGGGGCGTGGGAGAAAAGGAGAAAAGGTGTAGGGGTGAAAAGGAGCAAGGGAGAAAAGGAGCGGGGGAGATTCTCCTTTTCTCCTTTTCACCTTATCTCCTTCTCTCCTTATCACTTTTTCACTGGCAACAACCACGGCTCCGGGTGGGCGATCATGTTGACCAGTTTTCCGATGATGAAATCGTATTCTTGATAGATTCCTTGAGATTTTTCGGCTGAGAGATACCCGCTGGCCACTGCAAAATCAAGCCAGGTCTGCGTTTCTGCGGCCTCAGCTTCTGAATCGTTGAGTTTGAGTACAAAAGAACCGAGATAACGTCGTTTCCGCCATGCTTCTGCCAGATTTGCACAGACTGAGCGTGAAGAGCGTCGGATTTGGTCTGTCAGCGAGTATTTTTCCTCAGGCGGAAACTTCTTTGTCAACTCAAAAATTTCCATTGCCGACTTGAATGCCATGTTGTAAACATCCAAGTCTTTATGCGTTTGTATCTTCTTCGTTTCCATTACATCCTCCAAATCAATCAAAATGAAATTCCAAAAGAATTTGTATCACCTTTTCTCCTTCTCACCTTTTCTCCTTCTCACCCCTGCTCCTTCTCCGATACGCCACACCAGCGCATGACGAGGAGGGCGATGGTTTTCGATAATTCCACAAGTTGGGCTAATTCAATAAATTCATCCACGGCATGGATCGTTTCCATGTCCGGGCCAATCGAGATGGTGGGGATTTTGGAGAGGTTGATCAGGTGAATGGCGTCGGTCAGGGAGCCGAAACCTTTCATTTTTGGAGGAATGCCGAGGTCGGACAGGGCATTGGCCCCTGCGTGGACGATGGGTTCATCTTCCGCCACTTCCGCGCCGTAGTACCAGGGGCCGTGCGTGAGGACGGGCGGGTGCGCGGCCATCCACGGGTCGGATTGGGCGAGTTCGGCGAGGCGGGCGCGGATTTCTTCGATGGGGTTGCCCCGCGGGGGGGCGATCATCGCACCGAAACGGATTTCGGCTTTTTCGGGATAGGTCACTTCCCATTCGCCGCCGTGAATGCCCGAGGCGAGGATGAAGTCCGGGCCGATGTATTTGTGCTGGCGGTCGGGGCGAGTGCGCCACTCTTCGGCGAGGGCGTCGAGCATTTGAACCACTTTCGCCGCTTTGGAAATCGCGTTGACCGCGCCGCCTTCCGTCCAATGGGGTTGGGCCATTTCCGCATGCCCCGCGCGGCCCGGCACGGTGAGCCGCCCGTACACGCTCCCCCGCATGGCGACCAGGATGCCCATGTTTGTCGGTTCGGGGATGAACGCGGCGTCGGCGGTGTACCCGCGCAGGCAACAGGCGAGCGTGCCCATGCAGGTGGCCTCCTCGTCGGGGGCGATCTGAACGGTCAAATCGCCGTTTAACGTCAGCCCGGCTTGTTGGATCATTTTGACGGCGAAGAGCATCGCCGCATTGCCCCCTTTCATGTCCGCGGTGCCGCGCCCGAACATTTTGCCGTTTTCGATGGTGGCGCTGTAAGGGGGATGTGTCCAGAGCGAGGTGTCCCCTTCAGGGACAACATCGTAGTGGCCGTTGAGGATGAGGGATTTGCCAGATACGTCATTGCGAGCCGCAGCTTTGGGCGGCGAAGCAATCTCCTCGCGCGCGGGGGGAGATTGCTTCGTCGTCAAAGCCCTCCTCGCAATGACGTTAACCGAACCGGGCAACTGCCCCACCACGACCGGCATCCCAGACATATCCCGCTCCGGGCGGACGCCGCGCCCGGGGGCGTCTTCGAGTTGGGCGGCGTCAATCTCCCACATTTCCGTTTCAAAGCCCATGCCATCGAGCAGGGTGCGGATGTATTTTTGGTGGGCGCGGTAATCGTCGCCCTCCGCGCAGGCGTCCATGTCCGGGGTGACGGTTCGGTACCGGATCATCTGCTGGAGGGAGGTGATGAGGTCGGTTTGGTGGTCTTCGATGAGGGTGAGGACGCGGGATTCGGTTTCTGTCAGCAAGGGTTACTCCATCATTTTGACGCAAAGGCGCAAAGCCGCGAAGGAGATTAAATAAAAACTTTGCGTTTCTTTGCCTCTTCGCGGCTTTGCGTCAAAAAGGCTAGTCAATCAGTTTCTCTACCCCTCTTTTATACAAGCTACTCGCAATAATCAACCGCTGAATCTCCGACGTGCCCTCCCAAATCCGCTCCACGCGGGCTTCGCGGTAGAAACGTTCGGCGACGTTTTCGCGCATGTAGCCGCGGCCCCCGAAGATTTGCACCGCCCGGTCAGCCACCCGCCCCACCATCTCGGAAGCGTACAGCTTGACCATCGCCGCTTTGGCGTGCAGGCGTTTGGCGTCTTCTTCGGTTTGGGAAACGGAATACACCTCGTCGGCGAAACGGGCGGCGGCATAGGTCAGCTCGCGGGCGGCCCACATCTCGGTGAGCGAGTCGGCCAACATGCCCTGGATGAACTGGTATTCGGCAATCGGCGCGCCGAACTGGACGCGCTCTTTCGCAAATTGCGTGGCCTCCTCGATCAGCCGCCAGGCCGCACCCACACACCGGGCGGCAATCAGCACCCGCTCGTGCAGGAACCACTCTTTGCTGATCCCCAGCCCGTTGCCCACCGCGCCGAGGATATTCGCGGAAGGCACACGCACGTTCTCGAACACGAGGCGGACGTGCGGGTCAATCAAATGATGGGTGTACTTCGGATGTTCGGCAAAGGTGACACCGGGGGCAGTGAGAGGGACGAAAAAGAGGGTGTTCCGGTCGGTTTCGACCGCCCCATTCCCTTCATCCCCTGTATTGCACTGAACGACAGCCACCCCGTCGGGGAACGCCGAGGTGACGTGCCACTTTTCGCCGTTGATCACCCACTGATCCCCATCGCGGATCGCGGTCGAGGACAGGGTGCTGGCATCCGATCCGGCTCCGGCCTCGGTCACCGCGTAGCAGATGTCCAGGCGTCCCTCTGCCGCCGGGCGGACGAACCGTTCCACCTGATCGGGCGTGGCGTGGCGCAGGACGATGGCGGGTGCCCACACCAACCAGCCGAGGGCGTTGGTCACTTTGCCAATTTCTTCGTTGATGACGACTTGCTCCTCCCATGAACGTTCCGTGCCTCCCATCGAGCGGGGCAAACTGCCGGAGTACACGCCGAGGGCACGGACTTTATCTTTGAGGGCGGCGCGTTTTTCGGGAGCGAGGTATCCGTCGGCGAGTTCCACGTCCACTTCGAGGGGGATGAGGTCGTTGGTGACGAAGGTGCGGAGGGTTTGTTGGAGGGAGGTGAGGTTGGCGTTCATGTTTTTGCCACGAATTTCACGAATTTTTCGAATTTAGTTTAACTGATGTTACGCAAGGTGCGACGCACTTCCGAGTAATTTTTATTCCGGCTCCGAAGTCTTAATCCTGGCTTTTCTCTAGGGTCAAGTGCGTCGCAC
>JABWBV010000813.1 GCA_013359445.1 Anaerolineales bacterium
TTTTCTCGATGAATTTATGGCTCGTTTTGCAAACGACACACATTTTTCGACAGTCTTCTCTTGCAAACAAAACCTTTAGGGTCTGGCCTGAGTAGTTACACGCAAAGTATAATAGGCCCAGATAAGCACAGGAGTTGTACGATGACATACACAACCACCTTAAAAAATGGTAAATTGATTCTCCCCGACGATGTGTTGAAAATGGCCGGATTGACGCGTGATGAATCTGTGCGGATTGAATCCACGCCGGAAGGATTAGTTGTGCGAAAAGTGGCCTCGTCCATTTTGGTTACGGAAGCGGAACGGCGTTTCCCTGAAGAGTGGATTTTTATGGCTGTCACCCAAACCGACGAATACGGGATGGCTTTAGGGGGGGCGATCATCGCACATGCCCCTGATCCAACAAAGGTTCAAGAGATTGCTAAAAACTGGATTCAAAAAAACCCAGGCAAATCCAACTACTTTTTCTATAGCGGGGTTCCAGAAGCCGATGTCGTCATCTGAAATTGATCGTATCCCTGCCCTAAGATACCGGGGCCTGTTCATTGTCCAGTGCAAAATAAATACCACCTTTAACGCACGTCTCCTGGTTGATACTGGGGCCTCGCTAACGACACTTGGGGTAGATTTTGCTTCGTTCTCTGGTTTGTCACAAAGCCCGATAATTCGGACAGAACCCGTGATCACAGCCCAAAGCGTAGTCGCCTCTTCCATTATCCAATTAACCGCTTTACAAGTAGGTGGTCATATTGTTGAAAATGTAGAAACAGCAATTATGCCGTTACCGCCGCAGTTAAGGGTGCAAGGCTTATTGGGGGCCTCTTTTCTTGCTCACTTCCGCGTGACATTTGAATACGATACTGGGACAATCATTCTTCATCGTTTGTAATGCCTACGGTCATCATCGCCTCCACCAATCCTGTCAAAATTGACGCCGCCCGCCAGGGGTTTGAAAAGATGTTTTTCAACCTATCTGAAAGCACCCTGAGCGACGTTCGTCTGCCGAACGACGGAGGCTCCGCGAAGTCGAAGGATGCGGGGGACACATACTCCTTCCAGGGCGTGGATGTCCCCTCGGGCGTGAGTCACCAGCCGATGACGGACGCGGAAACCCTGACCGGGGCGCGCACCCGCGCGGGGAACGCGCGCACCGCGCACCCCGGGGCCGATTTTTGGGTCGGGATTGAGGGGGGCGTGGAGATAAGGGGCGAGGGAGAAGGGGAGAAAAGGAGAATAGGGGAAGAAGAGAGGATGCACGCGTTCGCGTGGGTGGTGATCCTCGGGCGGGATTTGACAGGGGAGGCGCGGACTGGGACGTTTCAGCTTCCGCCAGAGATTTCCCGATTGGTTCGGCAGGGGGTGGAATTGGGGCACGCGGATGACATCGTTTTCCGGCGGAGCAATTCCAAACAAAAAGATGGAGCCATCGGCATTTTGACCGATGGGCTAATTGACCGCACGGCGTATTACGTTCACGCGGTTTTGCTGGCGTTGGTGCCGTTCAAAAAACCGGAACTGTACGCCGAAAAATAAATTCAGTTGTTCACATACAGTAGTGACGATTTCAATCGTTCGGCTAAACGCTAACGACTGAAGTCGTCACTACGAAATCATGAGCGGCTGAAATTCGCTTTTGGATGTAACTGCTCAGACCCTAAAGGTTTTTCTCGATGAGTTCGGGAACTAATTTGTAAATGGCGCACCTTTTTACATGATCGTCTCTTGCAAACGAAACCTTT
>JABWBV010000224.1 GCA_013359445.1 Anaerolineales bacterium
TAGAGGATGTGGTCAATACGTCCATCGGGGACGCCCGCATTTTCGTAGAGAAAAGTCCCAGCATTAGTGCCGGTGGGATGGGAATCGTGCCAGCCATCTTCTAAAAGGCGGGCAAAGTTGGGCTGAGTGGGATTGATATTCAAATCACCCATGAAGATCAAGGGGGCCTGACCAAGAAAAGAGGTAAACTGGTCCCGGCAAAGTGTCACCATCGCGTCAAGGGCGCGGTGATCCAGGTGGGTGTTGAAAACGATGAACTCCTGCCCCGTGTCACGGTGTTTTAACTTTGCCCACAACATCACACGCGGGGCCACGTTACCAAAGCCAATTGAGGGGCGCGCCGGGGTGGGGGACAGCCACCAGTACCCGGTTTCCATGCAGTCAAACGTTTCCGTGCGATAAAACACCAAAATTTCATACGGGCTGGGAATGGTCGGCAGGCCGAACTTTGCGTATTTGGCCTGCCAGGTAGCGACCATATCCGGGTCGGGATTAGTTACCTCGACAGCGAGGCCGGTAAATTCGGGGAGGGCCTCCTGCCAAAAGGCAAACTGGCGCGGGGTAGCTTCTTGAAAGCCGACAATGTCCGGCGCGGCGGCGCGCACCGTTTGGGCATACAAATCCTTACGGGCATCCCATGCAGGAACGCCAGGGGGCGTGAGAAAGTCGGCAGAGACATTCGAGGTGATGAGGGTGAGGTCCATCTTCTTTCCAAAAGATTAAAGGGTTTGGGTATGATAGCGATACACCCACACCGAGCGCAGAATTGCCAGCGTACAGGTGAAAAACAGCATGATGATGAAGGAAAACGACCACTCCGGCAGGGCCTGATAGAACAGGTAAATGGCGACAAGGTGAACCAGGTCACCAAACAACAACGCTTCCACCGCGGGGGCAAGCAGACGGTTATCGCGGGCGGGCAAAATCCGCAAAACGAAAAAGGTCAACACCCATAACAGCACCCCATACCACCGGATGAGTTCCAGCGGCACAGGCGGGACGGTTTGATCGGTGAACTGCCCGACAAAAAACGCGGGCGCGGCCAGACACAACAACCCGGTTCCGGCGTTGAGGACGATGGCTTCAAAAGTGAGGACATAGCGGATGAATTGTGAGTAGGACATGGGTTAGTTCCGTTTCTTTTTGAGATTTAAAATTTCGTTGAAATGTACGAGAATATGCCGGGATGCGGGCATGAGCAACAACCCAGCGATGGTACGTCCCCCCCAATAATCGCGGATCCCGGACGCCGCCTCCAGCAGGGCACCATTGGCCATCACTTGCGCCAGCCGCGCGGGGTCTACCTTCTTCGGCAGGTCGGCGGGGGTGAGCGTGGCAACCACCTCCCGCGTGCGCCGCCCCACTGCGCCCCGGTACGCGCGCAACCCCGCGAAATCCACCTGCTGACTAAACGCGGCGATCTCCTCGGCGGACATCTCATTCCCCGAATGCCGGACGGGAACGTTCAGCCGGGGGAACCAATTCCCCTCGTACAGAATTTCCGGCGTCCCGGCGACGAGCAGGTTCATCGTGGTATCTTCGATGCGGGTGATGTGCCAGAGCGCCCAGGCAATCGAGTGGTCTTCGCCTGTCGGCACACGGCGGAATTGGGTCTCGGTCAGGTCGTCGAGGAGGGCGTCTTCAAACGACCATTCGCCAGAGTTAGATACAGACGCGCTGTGCAGTTGCGCGTGGACGCGGAGGAAGAGGGCGATGGATTCGGCGAAGTGTTCCCCGCTGGTGAGAAGTTCGCGGAGGGATGTGATTTGGGCGTTGAGGGATTTGCGGAGGGGTTCGAGGGTGTTCATGGGGATTTTTTACCGCGAAGATGCGAAGAGCGCAAAGGTTTTTTCAGCCCGGTTTAGCGGGTGTGGTTTTGTAGCCCGGCGGCTTTAGCGCCGGGCGGGGACAGCAGGAACGGAGGCGCGCTGGTAATCTGCGTCTCTTTTGGGTCGGCCCGCCGGGGGTTGAAGCCCCCGGCTACCCAACCATGCCGAATAAATCCGGCTTTTTTAGCCCGGTTCAGCGGGCGTCGTTTTGTAGCCCGGCGACTTTAGCGCCGGGCGGGGCCAGAAGGTTCAGGCCACCATCTCCACCAACGTGCCCACCGTCCGCCAATTCCGCGTCGTCGCGGCGACCTTCAACTTATTCTCGAACAAATTATTTGTCAACTTCGTCCGCCCGTATCCGTTCGGGCAGAAAAGATAAATCGCACTTCCAACTAAAATAAACTCATCCTCTCCGCTCATCGGGGGCACGAACCCGCGCACGCGTTCGTCATCCGGCGGGTGAGCGAGAAACGTAACGTGCAGGTGGGCGGGGTCTGCGTTGCGTTCGGTGAGGAAGGGGTTGGCTTGGGCAATGCGGCGCAATTCGTCCGCGGCGAGCACCAAAACAGGGACGTTGTACCCGTAGACTTCTTCGATTTTCGCTTTGATCGTTTCTTCCAACCGGGCACGATCCGTTTCCTCGCTGGTGAAAACGACGTTCCCGCTTTGGACGTAGGTTTGGACGTTTGTCAGGCCAAGGGATTCGTACAGGACGGTGAGATCGGGCATTTTGATTTTGTAATGCGCCCCGAGGTTGATGCCGCGCAGGAGGGAGATGTAGGTGGTCATGGGTGAATCATACAACAAAAAACCCCTCTCCTGGGAGAGGGGTTTTGAAGGGAAAAGCAGGGAATTTTACGGCGTCGTGTCTTCCGACAGTGTGCGGGTGTTGAGCGGTTGAACGGGGCGGTTGTTGCCTTCGTGGACATGCTCGAACGCGGCGATCTGATCGGCGGAGAGTTGGATGGGGGAGGTCATCACGAACCAGCTTACGCCCTCGGAGCAGGGCGGGGTGGTCAGCGAGCCACTGTACCGGAAGGTGGTCTGGACTTCGGGCAGGAAGGCGGTTGCGTCAATCTTGAACCCAGCGTCCGTTTCGGGGCTTTCTTCGGCGGGGAGGTTGGCCAACAGTTCGGTGAAGGCGGCGTTTTCCGCACCTTCTTCAATGAGCAGACCTACAACAGCTAGTTGTTCAGCCGCGTTTTTGTGGACAATGTGCAGTTCGGCGGCGTACAGTTTGCCATCTACGGCATGTTCGCTCGGCGCGTGATAGTGGAATTGCGCGACCTCGTAGCGTTGCCCATCCACTTCGATGTAACTGCCCGCGTCGTAGTTGACCTGCACAGTGTGACCATTATTCAAAATCTTCACTTCGCTGGGTTGGTAATGGAAGGAAATGTTGGTGAAGTCCTGTTCCGCCGCACCGGTCAGGTCAATCGGGGATTGGCTGGTGCCCGTGCCGCAAGTGGCATAGTCAGGGGCCAGATCGCCCCAATGCTCGGGACCTTCTTCGCCTTCGTAGGTCCAGTGAACGGCGTGGCCGGTGGTTTCTTCGGCATGTTCCGTCGGGGTGGCGGCGGGTGTACAGGCGCTCAACGCTAGCCCGGCCAATAAGAAAAGGGACAAGATTTTGGTTTTCATAGCATTCTCCTCGGGGAATTGGGTTAGGTGGGCGATTGTACATCTCCAAACCCAAAGGAGATCGGCGGCCTGGCAAATGAGGGGGTGAGATTGGTACTAATCTGAATTTAAGGAAGCCCTCTGTTCCCTCAAACCCTAAAGGTTTTTCCGATGGATTTAGGAACTTATTTGCAAATGAACCACATTAATATGGGGGCTTCTCCTGCAAACGAAACCTTTAGGGTTTGGGCCACCCGTTGTCAAAGTTGTAATAAAAATCCTGCAACGGCAAACGGAATGCTTCCACGTCTTTTTGTACGGTGGCGGGGTCTTCGCCTTTGACGAGTACACGGGCGATGAATTCGGCGATGGTCGCCATGTCCGCTTCCATCAGGCCGAGGCGGGTGATTTCGATGGTGCCCATCCGCAGACCGCTGGGGCGATCCCAGTCGGCGGGGGTGTCGCCGGGGATGAGATTCTTGTTCGTGATCAGGTTCGCCGCCGCGAGCCGGTGCGCCACGTCCAAGCCGCCCCCAAACGCGCGGACGTTGGCGATCACCTGATGGGAACGGGAGTATCCGCGTTCCGCCGCGAGGACGGGGATGCCGCGTTCGTCGAGGGCGCGGCCCAACGCCTGGGCGTTTTTCACGATCTGGGCCATGTACACCTGCCCGAATTCGAGCATTTCGGCGGCGGCGACGGCGAGCGCGGCGACGCGGTTGACTTGATGCGTGGCGGCCAGCACGGGGAAGATCGCGGTGGTGATCGGCTCGGTCAGGGTGGGGGAATTCCACAGGATCATCCCACTTTGCGGGCCGCTGAACGTTTTCCCCGCCGACCCGGTGAGGATCGCCGCGCCCTCGCGGAGCGGGTCCTGAAATTGTCCGCCTGCGATCAATCCGGCCTGGTGCGCGCCGTCGTAGATGAATTGTCCCCCCCACGGGGCGATGATGTCGGCCATTTCTTTAACCGGGAGCGGGAAGAGGGTCATGGACATGCCCATCACGACCAGTTTGGGCTGGATGCGTTGGGCTTCTTCTTCAAATTTGTCGAGGTCTACTTCGAGCGTGGCGGGGTCGAACGGGATGTCGAAGATTTCGACGCCGCGGGTTCCGGCAGGGCCGTCCGCGCGGTTGCTGGAGTGGCCGCCGAACGGTTGGGGGGCGGTCATCACGCGGTCGCCAGGTTGGGTGAGGGCGTGGTAGACAGTCATGTTGCCGAGCATACTGCCCATGAGGCGATGATCGGCGTAGTTGCACCGGAAGGCTTTTTTGAGCAGTTCGACGCAGAGGGCTTCGACTTCGTCAATGTACTGCGTCCCGGCAAACCACCGGTTGACCCGTCCGATGTGCCCCTCCGCCGCGCGGGTGCCGATCTCGGCGGACAGCAGGCGGCGGACGGTGGGACTGGTGGGCGCTTCGGGGGCGAGCAGGTTGAGACAGCGTTTGCCGCGCCATTCTTCGTTACGGGAAACGGCGTTGAGGACTTCTTGCGCGGCCCCGGCGGGGGATGTGTGTTCGATCAGGGCGCGGGCGTGGGCGAGGACGGTGGGGTCGTGGACTTCGGGTTGGGACATGGGAGGCTCCTATGAAAATGGGACGCAGATTTGCAGGATTTCGCAGATTTTTCTTTTCATCTGCGAAATCCTGCAAATCTGCGTATTTTTAAACAGCGCGTTTTTCCTTCATCGCTTTCCCCACCTCGTGCGACATCTCATCCGGGCGTTTTTCCAACGCGGCGATGATGTTTTGATAATCTTCATCGTCGCGGTTTTGACTCAGTTTGAACCCCGCGTCCATGCGGGTGACTTCCATTTTGATGCCCACCGCGCCGCGCATCTGTTTTTCCACCAACTCCGGGGGGAGGGTTTCCAGGCGGTATTCCGGGTTCGTTGGTTCATGAGTTTGGATGAGCCGTGAGAGCAACGCGCGGAATTCGTCATCCGCCATCACTTCCGGTCTGCCGTACACATGGATGTTGGTGTAATTCCAGGTGGGGACATTGGCGTGGTTGTACCAGCGTGGGGAGATGTAGGTGTGCGGCCCGGTGAAAATCATTAGAACTTCCTGGTTGTCCAAAGTTTTCCATTGCGGGTTGGCGCGGGACAGGTGGGTGTAAACGGTCAGTGTACCGTCTTCGTTTTCAGTGACTTCGGTGGGGGCGTGGGTGGCGATGGGGCGTTCGCCATCATGGGTGATGAAGATGGCGAAACTGTTTTCGCGTAGAAAGGTGAGGATTATCGCGCGATCTTCTTCGCGATAGCGTTGAGGAATGTACATAGCACCGTCCGGGAGAATAGGGATTTGTCAACAATCATACAACAAAAATCCCCTCTCCCGAGAGGGAATTTTCGTGGATGGATACGGTTATTTCCGCACAAAACGGCAATTGGATTGCAGATTTGTAAACATGGGGCAGGTGGGGCATTGCACAATCACAAAACTCAAAAAAAATGATGGGGCAGGATTTCCCTGCTACACCATTTTTTTCGAGTATCATTCTCAAAACGACTATGGCTAAACTCAAACTTGACCTCCACGATATTTACAACCGCGGCAAAGAAATAGACGCCGAACTCAACCGCATCGTCCAGGAAGCGATTGACAGCAAAATCGAACTGGTTGAAATCATCCCCGGCAAAGGGAGCGGACAGTTGAAGAAAAAAGTGCTCCGCTTTCTGAACCAGGGACACATCAAAAAGTTGTATCACCGCGTCGAGAAAGACGATAAAAATTTCGGGCGGATTTTTATTCACTTCCGGTTTTAAAAGGAATCCCATGAACCTCACCATCCGCCGCGCCGAACCGTCCGACTACGAAGGCATGCAGAAAATCTTCTCCGGCCCCAAAGTGATCTGGGGCACCCTGCAACTCCCCTACCCATCCGTTGACATGTGGCGCAAGCGCCTGGCCGAGAACCAGGAAAATGTCTTTGAACTGGTAGCTTGCGTGGAAGGAGACATCGTCGGGCAGGTGTTTCTGCAAATCTTCCCCCGCCCACGCCGGAAACACGTCGGGCAGATCGGCATGTCCGTCCGGGATGATTTTCAGGGGCAGGGGGTTGGCACCGCCCTCATGCAAGCCGCCGTGGACATGGCCGACCGTTGGCTCAACGTCCTACGGCTGGAGTTGGATGTGTACACCGACAACGAACCCGCCGTCCGGCTGTACAAAAAATTCGGCTTTGAGATTGAAGGCACGTTGAAGAAGTACGCGTATCGAGACGGGGAATATGTGGACGTGTACGCGATGGCGCGGTTCAGGCCAGAAAATCCCTCTTGACTCTCGTGTAACCCAAGACGTTAAACTCCAGATATGTTCCGAATCGGCGAATTCTCCCTCCTCGCAAAAGTGACGGTCGAAACCCTGCGGCACTACGACACGCTCGGCCTCCTCAAACCCGCGCACGTAGACCCATTCACGGGCTACCGCTCCTACACGGCCAAACAACTCCACCCCCTCCACCAGATTCTCGCCCTGAAAGAACTCGGCTTTTCCCTGGAAGAGATTGCGCGCCTCCTCCGGGAACCGCTGACCAACGACCAACTGCGCGGCCTGTTGAAAATGCAATTGGCCACCACCGAGCGCGATCTAGAAAACGCCCAGGCGCGTCTGGCGCGGATTCAAAGCCGCCTCCGCTATCTTGATCTGGAGCCTGAAATGTCTACCTACGAAATCACCCTCAAATCCGTCCCCGCGACCACCATCGCCTCCATCCGGGAAATCGTCCCCACCCTTGAGCAAATGCCGGAACGCTGTGGCGCGATGTTCCACACCATCGCCCAATGGATGGCCGCTCAAAAACTCCCCTTTGGCCCTGGCCTTACCCTCTACCATCACCAGGAGGCCGTGCTCGAAAACATTGACACCGAATGCGCCTTCCTCCTCCCCGGCGTGGATGCGGCCCGCCTCTCCCCCTCCGCACCGATTACCGTCCGCGAACTGGAGGCCCTCCCGCAAGTGATCTCCACCCTCACCGGAGACGACTTCTACCAAAAAGTGGACGGCCTGACCCCCGTGTACCAGGCCCTCGCTCAATGGATCGAAGCCAACGGCTACGAAATGACCGGTCCCCCGCGCGAATTGTTCTACGGCTCGCCCCAGGCGGGCGATCTGACGGCGGAAGTGCAGATTCCGGTGCGGCGGAATGAGTAACGAGTAATTTCACCCCTCAAAAAAACAAGGCGCACCCTGCGGGATGCGCCTTGTTTTTTTGAGGGATTTACTGAAAACTTTACGGCAACGTAAAATGCAACAACCGATTATTCGCCCCGTCGCTCACCCACACGCCCCCATCGGGATCAAACGCCACGCCGGACACCAGGCCGAAGCCGTTTGTATCGGCAGAGTAGTCACCCCAGTAACGAACAAACTCACCTTCCACCGTGAACTCTAAAATCCGGTAGCTTTCGGGGTCGGCGACGAGCAGGCGCCCGCGTTCACCATCCACGGCGATGTAGGGTTTGTTTTCCAACGATTGGCCGAACCACCCGTTGATGTCCCAACTCTTGAGCGGGAGATAGATAAACATATTCTGCGGATCGGGGGTCAGGATTTGCATCCGCTGATTCCAGGTATCGGCCACATACAAATAGCCATTGACCGGGTTCAGCGCCAGACCCACGGGTTCATAAAACATGCCCGGCTCAAACCCCTCTTCGCCAAACTCGCCCAGCACAACGCCCGCGTCCGTGAAGACCACGATCCGTTTGTTGCCCGTATCGGTCACATACACATTGCCGTTCGCATCGACGGTCACATCGCGCGGCCCCCAAAAGGCATCGGGCGTCTCCGCCTGCCCAAAGACGCCCCACATGGTCACAAACTCGCCTTCCACCGTGTATTTTTGAATGCGATGATTCCAGGTGTCGGCCACGTACAGGAATTTTCCATCCGGGCTGAGCGCCACGTCCCAGGGTTGGTTCATCGTGCCGGGAGGGGCACTGCCTTGTAACACGTCGGCGTAGGTGCCCCAGGTGGCGATCACGCTCCCGTCGGGGTTCAGATGCTGAATGCGATGGTTGTCCGCGTCGGCGACGAAGATCGTGCCGTCGGGGGCCACGGTCAGGTTGCGCGGGTGGTTAAACTGTCCGGGTGCGGTGCCCGGTGAACCAAAGGCGATGTCCGGGAGGAGTTCGATGCCTTTGCCCTCATAAGGATCGGCGATCAGGGCATCGGGGGAGGCCGCCAGGCCATAATTCCAGAGTTTGGCGGCCACATCTTTGCGGACATACATCCGCATCAGGTCAGCGGGACGCCATTTGTCGAGGGTCAGGTCCAGGTTAGAGAGTTCGCTATAGAGTTTGTAATCGCGGTTCCACCAGATGTTAAAGAGGGCTTGCCGCCATTGCGGGTCAGTGAGCGCGTTTTGGATACGTTCCCCGGTCAGGTTAAAGTACCCCTGATCGGGCCAGACCATGCGGATGTAGTCCAGTTGATAGTAGGCCTGCCCCACCACGGGTTCAATTTTGGCGAAGTTGTTATCCCCGACGATGATCACCGGCACGTCGCGCAGGTCACGCGTGGGGTTGGCCTGGTAATAGCGCTGGTTGCTGTAATTGCGGAGATACCAGCTAAACGGCCAGGAAACGTCGTCATCGTAGGCGACGGGCATGCTCAAATCGCCATACATGCGGAGGGAAATATCTTCCACCTGATCCATAATGGTCTTGACCGGCGTATTACTGTGGGCATACACAAGGTATTCGTTGGCGTTGTCGTAGTTGATATAGGTGGCGACAAAGGCAGTGCGGGTGGTTAAGACCCCTAAAAAGGCAAAAAACACGAGCACGATGACCCGCACGGTTTGCCCAACCTGCCAATCGCGCAGAACCATAAACAGCCCCCACCCGCTCAACGCGGCGGTGACGATGGCGGTCAGGAAGGTGCTGGTCGCCTGTAATTGAGCCAATTCACTGCCCTGGAAGGGGGGGGTGGTCCCGGTCAGCGAGACCAACACCGACACAAACGCGGGGACAAACACCAGCAACAAGCCAACGCCCACCCACCCGCGCTTTTCGGCGAAACTCCGCCAGTTGACCTTCTCGATCACCTGTCCCAACGCCCAGCCGGTGACTAAAATCATGGGCAGGGCAATGTGGAAGGTCAGCCAGGGCATCTTTTCCCCGGCGATGGTGTAGGCCAACGTGCTGGTGAGAACCCAAAAGCCAAACAAAGGAAGCGCCGCTTCTTCGCCTTCGGGTTCCGCACCGGTGTCCTCCGCGCGGGGGGCGGAACCGGACGAGGAGGACACCCCCATCCACCGCCGGATGCCTAGCCCCAACGCCAGCAGAGTCCCCAGTGCGGTGAGGTATTCATACACCGGAATCTGCACAAGTAAGTAGTAATACCAGGGCTGACTCCCCCGTTGGACGCCTTGTTGTTCGAGCCAATACCCCAGCGAGCCAACAATCCCGGTAAAGAACCCCTGTCCATTGGTAAACACTGTGGTGTATGTCACCACAAAAATCCCGTAAAACAATGCCGCGCTGGTCAACCACACTCGCGAATTCCACCACACTCCAATCCCAATCGTGATCGCCACCAACGGCCCCAGCACCAGCGCCGAACGGATAATGCCACTGGTGGTGTAATCGGTGGGGGTTCCGCCAAACACTTTGACGGGGAACGCCGTCAACTGCGGCAGAACCATCGTGCCCAAAATGATAAGCAGATCAAAGGTGCGTTCCTTGCGAATGTTTTCCAGCGAATACCCCTG
>JABWBV010000225.1 GCA_013359445.1 Anaerolineales bacterium
AAAAAAATTATTGATCTTCACCGCGAGGATTTCTACACACTGGATCAGCGCAAGCCGTTTAGGATTGATCGGGTCACAAAAGATGCGGTGGAAATTACAACCAGTACAGGTGAACCACGCATTATCCCGCGCGAAAAATTAGAGGCGGCCTGGGATAAGCTGGAAAGACAAGGACGCCTGGCGCGTACCGATATTCGAGACGAAATTTCAGATTTTAATCCGGCGTATATTGCGGGGATTCTTTCGAGATTGCCAGGTGTCACCTACACTCTGAAACCCATCCTCCTTCGCTACAAACCATCTCCCGAAGTTTCCGTGGATGAACCGAAGGTTGAACCGCCTCCAGTATTGGAAATACGCCGGGCTTGGGAGTGGCTATCAGTCAATCGAAAAACAAGAACGCATTTAGAGGAGCAAATCGCGCGGTACATGCAAAATCCGATTCGGGAAAAGGTGCTGTTGTTACGTGAAATCGCACACCGGCAAATGCGCGAGATATTGGTGGAAGAACGTCTTCAGGATTTGACGTTGAACACGTTCAATCAACAGATTTGGCAGTATGGTACCGTGGAACATACGCACCAGGGGAAGCGGAACGAAATTTCGCAAGAGGGAGAATTGGAATGGTTGACGAGTACCCGCCTGACAGAAATCCAACAGGCGGTTCCCGAAGGCCGGCTGAGGGTGATCGGAAACCATACATGGGGAAGTGGCAGTTCAGTGGTTGGTCCCATGTTGGTGATGAGTGAAGAGGAGAAAGAACAACTCGTGCGCGGGACTCTTGAATATTTGTTGTACAACAAGCCAGGAGAGTGGTTGGTGACAAAACGGGCAGGGAAGGATAAAGAAACCGTTCGGAATCAATATACAGAAGGGCCGATTGAACACCGTTTGTGGATTGCTAATCGAACTACGAATGGGTTTGGCATGAATACCATTACAGGCATTTTGCATGTCATGCACCCGGACAAATATTTGCTGTACAACCGCCGTTCCATGAGTGCCTTGAAAAAATTAGACATTCCCTGGGAAGAATCCTGGAATACATTACAAGACTATACGGATTTCTGTGCCTATGCTTTGAAATGGCGGGAACATTTCGACTTTCAGAGCCTGACTGATGTTGACTTTTTTCTTTATTGCGTAGATGAGGGTCTTCTAGGTTTACCCAATGAACTGCAGGAATTATCGAGTAAAGACGGGGAGCATGTTTCACAAGATAAAGAATCCTCCCAAAACGGTAATCAAGGGGAAGACATTTTGTCTCCACAAACGACGCTTGAACCTGTGCATGAATCCTCTGCGTTAGAAGACTTTTGGCAAGGCGTTAACGATCTAAAAGGCGAAAATATCAAGAATCTACATCACCCCGATAAGGGCTTTAAGATCGTAGATGTGGAAGAGAATGCAGTTCATATTCAATATGAACATAGTCGTATACAAGCAATTATCAAGCTGGAAGATTTGGAATTGGCCTGGAAACTTCTCAAGCAAAAAGGCAAGTTAAGTTTAGCTGACGTAATCCCGTTCAACAAATGGAATGCCGCAAATATTGTGGCTGTACTGGCCGCAATGTTCAAAGTTGGGTACGTGCCAAATCCCATAGAACTGTACCTAAAGGACGTATCTGTCCAAGTCCAAGAACAACAAGAAGAGGCTCTTGTTCCCCCTGGGCATTTTGAGCACACCAAATCTGGGCAAGTGCATTTCCTTCCTCCTGATCCACTTTTTGCTCAACTTGCTTCTTCCCCAGAAAAAAATGTACAGGCAGAACCCGCACAGATTAAGCCGTTCCCTGTCGAAGCACCCACTGAGGTTACGTCTCCTCCCTTTGAGACTCCATCTGACAATTTCTCACATTTACCAAAGTCAACTTCCTCATCCGTAAGTCATCCTTCTCAAGCTGCCAATTCTACTAAGAATTTACGAGACGATATGCAAGCGAAAAAACTATTTTCTGATTATTTTCTTCAAACGCGTCTGGATAGCCTGCCCGAATGGGCGGAGAACCCGCGCCCGGTGTTTGCGCGGGTAAGCGCGCTCTGGCAAAAGGCGCGGCAGTATGGGGAGACGTGGAACGAGGCGCAAACGGAGGATGAGTTTGTCAAACCTGTGTTGGAAGCGTTGGGGTGGAGTTACATCGTGCAGGTGATCAACAAGCGGCAGTTGACCCGCCCGGATTATGCGCTTTTTCGAGATGAGACCTCGAAAAATGAGGCGTACAAATTCCAGGGGCAGGATGATGCGTTTTACAGCCGGGCCTGGGCGATTGCGGAGGCCAAACACTGGGGCCGCCCGCTCAGCCAACAGGACAAAAGCGGAAAGGCGACGTGGAAGGCGGATAGTAATCCCTCCCATCAGATGGTCAGTTACTTGAATGGGACGCGCCTGGCCTGGGGGATTTTGACTAATGGCGCGACCTGGCGTTTGTACAGCCGGGAAGTGAGCAGTGTCGCGAGTGAATATTACGAAGTGGACTTGGGGTTAATTTTCGATTTCCTATTGGGCGAGCCGACGGAAGAACAACTCAACCAGTTTAAACGCTGGTGGCTGTTTTTCCGCCGCGAAGCTTTTGCCCCGGACGGGGGCAAAGCGTTTCTCCAGCGCGTGCATGAGGGGAGTACGACGTATGCGCGGGAGATCAGTGACAAGCTCAAGGAGTTGGTGTTTCAGGAGGTCATGCCGGAAATTGCCGGGGGATTTGTGGCGTACCGGCGGCAGGAGATGGGCATCACAGAGGAAACCCCCGAAGCGTTGGACAAAATTTACCGGGCTAGTTTGAGTTTGTTGTACAAGTTGTTGTTTATTCTGTATGCGGAGGCGCGCCGCCTGCTCCCCGTCGAGAACCCGGAATACCAGGCCAGGAGTCTCACCGCACTGGCAAAGTGGGCGGAGGAGCGGATAGACAAGCACCTGCCCCTCAACGACGCCACCCACGTCACCGACCGGTACGACGCGTTGCTCAATCTCTTCCGGCGCATTGATCGGGGCGACCGTATGTTGGGCATTCCAGAATACAATGGGGGGCTGTTCAGTCCGAAAACAGTCGAAAACGAGTTTTTGGAAAAACACCGGTTGAGTGATTATGCCGTCGCCCGTGCCGTGGATTTGCTCGTGCGCGACGCCGGGGAACCGGTGGATTACGCCTACATCAGCGTGCGGAATTTAGGGGCGATTTATGAGGGGTTGTTGGAGAATAAACTGGTCGTGACCGAAGACGGAGGACGGGGGACGGACAAAGCCTCGGTCTCCAGTCCCCCATCTTCCGTCCTCCTCGTCAATGACAAAGGCGAACGCAAAGCGACCGGTTCGTATTACACGCCCGATTACATTGTGGAGTACAACGTCACGCATACCCTGGACCCGATTCTGGCCGCGCGGGACGCCGTTTTTCGGGCGGGGATGGCGCGGATTGCCGACCTGCGCCGGAAGCTGGCGAAGGAAGCGAACCCCGCCGCGAACCGCCTGTTGCAAGGGCAACTTGAAACCGCCGAGTTTGAAACGCGCGAAGCCTTTTTGGGGATTAAAGTCCTCGATCCGGCGATGGGGTCGGGGCATTTCCTGGTCAACGCCGTGGACCACCTGACCGACGGCATCATCCAACGGATGCAGATGTACCACGATGAGATGGGGGACGCCGCCCCCTGGGATTGGAATCCGATCCAGCGTTTGATCGAGCAAGTGCGGCGGGAGATTATCGCAGAGATGACCCGCCAGGGCTTGCCCATTGATCCGGCCCGGCTGGATGACACGGCCTTGCTGACCCGGTTGGTGATGAAACGCTGTATTTACGGGGTGGATTTAAACCCGATGGCCGTTGAACTGGCGAAAGTAAGCCTGTGGCTCCACTCGTTCACCGTGGGTGCGCCGTTGAGTTTTCTCGACCACCACTTGCGGTGGGGAAACTCGCTGATTGGGACTGACGTGCGGACGGTGGAGGCGGCTTTGCGGTTGAGCGAACAAAAGGGGGGTGGGATGCAGTTCAACCTGTTCAGCGGGCCGTTTACGGGCTTGCTTGACCTGACCAAAGTGATGACGGAAGTGGCCGAACGCGCGGATGCGACGCTGGCCGATGTGCGCCAGTCCGCCGAACAGTTTGACAAGTTCCAAAACCTGCTCACCCCCTACAAACGGATTCTCGATTTATCCGTGAGCCAATATTTTGGTAACAAAGAAGCCAAAGAATTTTTGGAATTGTTTGGCGGGGATGTCCTGCCTGCCTTGAAAGGGGAGCGCAAGGTGGATGCCCGCTACACCCAGGCCATCGAACGGGCGAAAGAGTTGTGGGCAGAAAAACGCTTTTTCCATTGGGATTTGGAGTTCCCCGAAGTGTTTGTGGATTTGCAGAAGCGGGATTGGGCGAAGAATCCTGGGTTTGATGCGGTGGTGGGGAATCCGCCGTATGTAAGTTCAAGAAACGAGAGCTTTTATCAGAATAGCAAAGTATTTATTGACAAAACCTACGAAGTAGCTTTTTATCAAGTTGATTTATATTATCTCTTTACGGAACGCGCAATAAAATCAGTTTCATCTGTTGGAAGGTGGGCCTATATTATTCCAGACACTTGGATTGCAAGTATAAAAGCACAAAAATTTCGAGAATGGATAGCTACCAATGGGCAGATCAGAGAAATTGCTTTGCCAAAAGAAAAAGTCTTTAAGGCAGATGTTGATTGTCTAGTAATTATTGGAGGTTCACAAAAAAATAAAAATAAAAATGATGGTACCGAAGTTTTTTGGATAAGCGAGGGCAAATTAACTTTTGATTCTAAAATTATTCTTCCTACAAATGGGCAAGAATTTTTACTATCTGGAGATGGTGTTTTACTCTCTAAAATTGACAACGCATCCATTCCTTTGGATGAAATTGCTTTTACTGGTCGAGGGATTGGACCTTATCATCATTCAAAACATTCGAAAGAAGTCATTGAGAATAGGGCCTTTCACGCTAGTTACAAAAAGGACAGTTCTTACTTACCTGAACTTGGTGGAGATAATATTGGATATTATGAAGTAGAGTGGAATGGTGATAGATGGATAAGTTATGGTGAGTGGTTGAGTGAACCAAGAGATCCCAAATTATTTCAGGGTGAACGGGTTTTGTGTAGGAAAATACTTGCCGAAAAGTTACGCATAGCTTTTATTGATAGTGATTGGCTTGTAGATCAGCAAGTTTACGTTGCGGCTCAGTTTAAAGGTACCTACTCTGCAAAATATGCCACCACTATTCTTGGTTCGAAGATAATCGGGTTTTATGCAAGAAAAAAATTTCATGAAGAAGGACTATTTCCCCACTTAAGGGTTACTCAATTCCGACAACTTCCCATCCGTCGCATCGCCTTCTCCACCCCCGCCGAAACGCGCCAGACCTTGCTCGACCGCGGCAAAAGCCTCACTCACCAGTCCAGTGACCAAACCCTGGCCTTTGTGGATGAACAACTTTCCGCTCAACCCGAACAAGCCGATGTCGTTCACGACCTGTTGGCTTATCTCGCCGAGCAAATGATCGCCCTGAACAAAGAAAAGCAGGCGGAGACGAAAGGCTTTCTCACCTGGGTCGAAACCATGATCCGCGTCCCTGTTGATGACTTGACCGGCAAATCCTATCTGCAAAATTACCTGGGTGACTATCAAAAAGACGAAGATGCCCTCCCCCTGGCGCGCTGGTTTGAAATCTTCGAGAAAAACCGCAATCTCATTCGTGTGGATACCAAAGAACGCGCCTTCCGCGGTCCCTTCCAAAAAGAATACGAAGCCAGTTTGAGCAAACTGCTCCCACTCAAAGCAAAACTCGCCACGACCGACCGGTTGATTGATTGGATTGTGTATCGGTTGTATGGGTTGGATAAGGAAGAAATCGCCATTATCGAAGGAAATTCATCTGCACCCCCGGAAATTCCACCGGATATCGGAGAGGGCGAAGTCCCTTTCCAGAAGGGTGGGAAGAGGGGGCGTGGGTAAAGGAAGATCAATATCAACATGAAACGCCAACACAGGACAACGATGTGAACGTCAAAGAAGCATTTCAAGTCTTAATGGATGCCTTGCATACGGCTCTGGAAGAAGCGAAGAAATCCGGGGCGGAGGCGATGTTAGAGGGCCGGTTGGAAGAGGTGAACACGGCTCTGGTTCAAGCCGAGGCGCTCAAGTCGCATCTGGCGAAGGTCAAAGAACTTCAAGAGAATTGGGATTCGATTCTTAAGGGGACAGATGGGCGAAAACGCAGGGGACGACCTGCTGGAGCAGCGATTACCAAGCCTGTGCTCAAGCGGCCTCGTGCCACGAAAGGTACTACAACCCCGCAAAGTAGTTATCGTCTCCCGATCTTAGAAGCTCTGGTTGAGCTTGGAGGCCGTGCCCAAACTAAAGATGTTCTCGATTTAGTCGGCAAGAAAATGAAAGGAGTGCTAATGGACAAAGATTATGAACTTCATCGTGATGGACGTGCGATCCGCTGGCGCAATGCCGCGCAATGGGTGCGAAATGAGTTGAAAGAGGAAGGGTTATTGAAATCGGATTCCCCAAGTGGGATTTGGGAGATTACAGAAAAGGGGTGGGAGTATATAAGGGAGAATAAGGGGTTATAAAGGGGGATTTTATGCAAACATGGAAAATTACGATTAGCAAAGAGTTTTGGGATGATTTAGCAAAACTACCGTCAAATATTTCCCCGAAAGCTCTTCGTACCCTTAATCGAATGCAGGAAGACCCCTGGGCAAAGGAATTTCACCCGGAAAAAATTAAGCAAGCTGAAGAGGGGATATATTCAAGCCGGGTGGATGAAAAATATCGCATTATTTGGAAGCATATCAAACCCACAGACGTTGTATTTTGTCTGGTGGACAATCACGATGAGGCCTATGCACGTGCGGCCCGCAAAACCTTTGTCCTTCAGGATGGCATGGTTAAATTAGGAGATGTACTTGAAATTGGCGCGCGCGTAATTGAACAGGAAAAAGGATTGTTTGGTGGGGTACAAAAGAGAGAGAGCAGGTATGGCTTGTTATTCGTTACCCATAAGGATGATGAACTTCTTGGCATGGGTGTACCCGAAGATGTATTACCAAATATACGTGCTTTGGACAATGTAAACCAACTTGAAATCGTAGAAAGACTTTTTACAGGTAATGAGGAAGTATATAATCGTTTATTGGAACTGGCCCTCGATCTCATTGATCGCCCTACGGCTCCCGACAAAACCCTGGCGAAAAGTCTGGAACGCTATCAAGGCGGGGATGCGCTCTACCGGTTTGTTGACACAGAAGAATTTCAAAGGGCACTTGAGGGCGACTTGGCAGACTGGATGCTTTTTCTTGCACCCACCCAGCGGTATCTGGTCTTCCGCGAATTCAACGGGCCTGCGCGCGTCAAAGGAATCGCTGGATCAGGGAAAACAGTCGTTGCGTTGCATCGCATCAAGTACCTGGCGCGTAAAGCTCACGAAAAAGAGCGAAAAGTCCTCTTTCTTACCTATGGAAACCGGTTGCCTGGGGTTTCCGAACACTTGCTTGTACGCCTTATGGGAGACCATACCCCGGCTAGAAATGCAGTTGAATGTACAACCCTTCATAAATGGTGCCGCCGTTATCTGAGCAGTGCCGGTTTATTTCCCAATGTAAACAAAGACTTTAATCAAGGTGCGCTCTCCCAAGCGATTGAACAAACCCGGAAACAGTTCAATACGCCATCATTGTTTAGCCGTCCTGAAACATTTTTCCAAGATGAAATCAAATATGTCATCAAAGGACGCAATGTCAGGACTGAAGATGAATATCTTGCCCTTGAACGTTCAGGACGCGGGACAGCCCTGCAAACTATCGAACGCAAGGCGATGTTTGCCGTCTATCAGCGTTACCAGCAAACCCTTACCGAGAATCGGATGTGGGATTGGGAAGATTTCTTAGTCAGGTCACTCGCTTTGTGTGAGCAAGGACATCCGTTCCCGGAAAACTACGCGCACATCATCGCTGATGAAATCCAGGATTTTACTGAAGCGACAATGCGCTTGCTCCGAGCTATCGTTCCGGCTGGTCCAAACGACCTGTTTCTTGTGGGAGATGGTTTGCAACGCATTTATCCTGGAGGCTACTCAATGAGTAGAGTAGGGATTGAAGTGATAGGACGAAGCACACTACTACGGAAAAATTATCGAAACACACAGGAAATTTTGCGTGCCGCCCACGCGTTGATCAAAGGCACAAAAGTTGACGACTTGGAAGATACATCCGAAGAAATTCCCGAACCTGAATATTCTGTTAGGCGCGGCCCCTTACCGGTTCTGAAAGGATTTTCCTCACCTCCGGCAGAAATTCAATGGGTTTTTCAAGAAATTCAGCGACTACAAACCCAAGATGGTATACAGCCAAAAGATGTTGTGTTTGTATACCGTATGTCTAATCCGTACAAAGATTTGATTAATCAAATTGGGATGAACAGTTTCCAAATCCAGGAAATTCAAGACAACCCGAATACCATTTTCGGTCCGGGTATCAAGCATACGACCTTCCACAGTATAAAAGGACTTGAATTCAAGGTGGTGTTCGTCGTTGGGGTTACAGATGGGCAATTTGTCCCAAGAGACGATTGGACGCTAGATGATGCTGCGCTAGAGGAGTATCTTAGCCGAGAACGGCAACTCTTATACGTGGCGATGACTCGCGCACGAGATCGCCTCACTCTCACGCGATGTAAAAATCGCGTCAGATATGGAAAAAAAATCCCTCAAAACCCAAGTCGATTTTTAGAAGAACTCCCTAAAGAGGTCATCATGACTCGCTATGGAAGTGAAGGCCCTGATTTAAGCTCTCCCGAAGCCGAAAAAAAACATGAAGAGAAAGTCATGGGGTTTTTGAGTCAACTCAGGAAGAATCTCGAGAGCTCATAAGCACTTTTTGGACAAGTGGCGAAATCTCGTTTGCAAGCATCATTTCATGTGCAATCTGTTTTTGCCATTTTTGCCGCTCATCTGGGCGAGAGGCCGATATTGATGTCAACCAAGCCTGAAACGAAACTTTTTCTGGAATAATGGCCAATTGCATACTCGCCCTCAATCGGTCTGTTTCGCTAAATTTTTTAACATTTTTTGGACCACAACTCACTGGAATTGCATAATAAGCGGGTTCAATTGTGCTATGAATACCTCCGGTAAACCCACCTCCCACGTAGGCCCAGTCCGCAAGTAGATAGAGTTCAGTCAAAATCCCAAGTTCATCAATTAAGAGCGCTGTTTTTTTACTGCTAGTTGCGCCTAAAAACTGTTGTGATGATCGAAAGACTGTCCAACCTTCTTTTATTAAAAAATCTTCTAATCCACGCACAGCCTCAGTTTCGAGTCGATGAGGGATTACCCAAAGTGTTCCGTTAAAATCATTAAGACAGGGTAGTGCTATTTTTAGATCCTCAATATAAACTTGACTCAAAAAACCAAACGGCCGTTTCATGGATTGTGTCAGTTCTTTTAATTTTAAAACCCGTTCTGGTGGATTTTCGCTTCGCTGTGCGACTCTCTTCCAGCGTGTCTCACCCACCTCTACAAATACCGCATCTTTAAATATTTTTTTAAGCTCTACTTCAGATTCATTTTCTTGAACCAAAAACCAGATTTTACCTAAAGGAATTGATAAAAGCACTAAAACCCGTTTGACCCAAATAAACGAAGAACGTTTTTTGGCCCCTAAGATCATGAGTGGAACATTCAACCTAAACAAACTGGCCCAAAGATCAGGCCATGCTTCGTATTTTACTGTAAAAAAAATATCGGGCTTAAGCCTCACCAAAAATGTCTGCCAAAATCCTTCCCAGGGCGAATAGCCCAAATAAACAACCTTTGCACCTTTAGATTGGAGTAATTCACCAAATTTATGGAGTGACCTAAATGCGGAGGGACTAAAAACACTGAGGATAAATTCCACATGCGGTAGGCTGACGTTAATATCCAAAACAATTGGAATGAGTGACTCAAGCTCTCCTGCACTTGAGGCATGAAACCAGATGCGTTTGACTGTTTTAGGGGTAATGCCCAAGTCCGCAGGTGGATAAAATGCCCGGGTCCGCTCACGTGGGAGATACCACGGTAATATATATTTTAAGACAATTCGGATTTGAATCCATCGATACAGTGCAAGCACTTGTTTTCAAAGTCTACATATCTTGATCAGAAGTGCC
>JABWBV010000226.1 GCA_013359445.1 Anaerolineales bacterium
CCAATGTTCCACCCCATCAACGATGCCCCGATGGGCACCACCGCGGGCACGATCAGTTTACAAGGCCGAAGTGACTTCGCCGGAGCAACCATTACCGCCACCAATGGCGACGACAGCTACTCTGCCGAAACCAATTCCGCCGGGGACTTTAACCTGCCCTTACCGGTTGGCACCTACGATGTCAGCATCGAGATGGCAGGCTATCTTGATGCCACGATTGCCGGGGTAGAAGTCACCGAGGATAACACCACCACCCTGCCCACGCTCACCCTGCCCGGGGGCGACGCCAACGACAGCGACAAGATCAACATCATGGACCTGGCGCTGATCGGTTCGCACTACGGGTTGGATTGCAGTAGCCCCAGTTGGGATGCCCGCGCCGATGTCAACGCCGATTGTACGGTCAACATTCTGGACCTGACGATTGCCGCGAGTAACTTCCAGGCCGCCTCTCCCGTCAATTGGGAGTAACGGTCCCGCGAGAACGCTTTCTAACGTAAGAAGCGGTTGAAACCGCCACGCCCCAGAAATATCCACAAACAACTGCGGACGGGAAAAATCCCGTCCGCAGTTGCTTTAAGAAAGAAGTGAACCCCTCCCCCACTTACGCCGACCAATCCCCCGGCGGAGCCAAACTGTCCAACACGATCTCCCGCTTGAAGGCTTCCGCCATTAAATCCAGAGCGTGCCTTTGGGCCTGCCACAATTCCACGGCGGGGTATTCATCCGCAATCAGGGTAATCCGCAGACGGTCTTTATTCCAGGTCACAGTCACATCGTCCACGGTGGCATTGCGCCCGCGTTCCAAAAACTCAGACAAACGCAAGATGGCCGCGAGCCGTTCAAGCAGGGGCTTATCTTGTTTGTCTAAAACCGCTTTGTACCCTTCCAGGCTGGGGAAGCCTTTGCGATGATAGCGCGTTAGCAAAGCAATAATAGCGATTTCGCGCGGGGAATAGCCTGCCAACCCGTTGAACTCGATCAAGGTTTGGGAATGTTTATCGTGATCTTCATACCCGATAATACTCCCCAGGTCGTGCAACATCGCGGCGGCGTCCAACAACTCCCGTTCGCGGGGGCCGTACCCGTGCAGGGGCGCAAGTTGATCAAAAATGCGAAGGGCCAAAAACCGCACATGGTTGGCGTGGTTCTTCTGATACCCATAATTGCGCGCCATATTCAACACACTAAACCGCCGCACATCGGGAATGACCGGGTAGGGCAAATGCCGCCAAAACTTCTCCAAAAAGACCCCCTCTCGCAACCCGCTGATGGAAATGGTGACGGCCTCGACCGCCAACCGCTCCATCACCGCCAACACGACAACTGCCCCCGGCAAAATAATGTCCGCCCGATCTTTGTGCAACCCCGACAGTTTTTGCCGCTTTTCCAGGGGCAGTTCACGAAAAATCTGGATGGATTTTTCGACCGAAGCCTTCGAGAGGGAAAACCCGTGCAGGGTGTTCAACGGGTAAGCCTGCCGGGCGGCTTCCATCGCCGCCAGATTACGAATGGTACCCCCAATCCCCACCAGGGTGAGGCCCGCACCGGGTTTAGCCCAGGGCAGGGTGTCCAGTTGGCGTTCGATTTCCGCGCGTACCGCGTCAAATTCCGCGGGGCGAATGGGATCGTGCCGGATAAACCGTTCGGTCAACGCCAATGCGCCCAACGTGAGGGCTTCCCCCTGCACAAATTCACCATCGCACACTTCGCTGAGTTGGGCACTGCCCCCGCCGATGTCCAGCACGTACCCCTCGCGGATGGGCACTTCGTTCAAGACGCCCAACACGCCATAATAGGCTTCTTCCTGCCCGGTCAGGACGCGGAGGGCAATCCCCAGTTCGCGCGCCACCCGCTCGACAAAGGCTTTGCCATTGGCCGCTTCCCGCACCGCGCTGGTGGCGGTGGGCAGGACGAGGTGGACGCCATTACTTTCGCAAAATCGCTTGAACAGACGCAATGTGGAATAGCCCCGGGCCTCTGCCGCTTCCCCTAACCCGGCCTCCGTCATCCCCTGACGAAGGCGGACGACCTCGCGGATTTCATCTTGCAAACGGTAGGAATAGCCGGGGATGGCGTGCATGACGACTAACCGGGCCGTGTTGGAGCCTAGATCAATGACGGCAATGTGGAGAGGTTGGTGTTCGACCATGTGGTTTTATTCTCTGCGCCAGGCCAAAAAAGCCTCCAGCACCTTCAGGTTTTCTTCAAAATCGGTGAATTTATGGGTGTGGAGTTCCAAATCTACGGAGGCGATGCCTTCGGAGACGGCCCAATCGGGTAAGGTGCCTGTGTAAATACAACCTGTATTAATCGGGGGATAGGGGTAGGTGCTCGCGGCGGCGAGGGTTTCGGCGAGGCGCACGGAGGCGGGGTCGGCGGGTTCGCCACCGGGGAAGATGCCGAGGGCGGCGCTGTGGTAGCTGATGATGGCGGTGGGGCGTACTTGTTTGGCAAAGGCGATGAGGGCCTGGGTCTCTGGTTCGGAGCCGGGGCCGGTGCCCCCGCTGAGGGTGCGGTAGATCCAACATCCGTTACGGGACCATTCGGCTTGCCAGTTGACGGGGAAATTGCGGTTGAGGTCTACGTTGTTCTCGTTGGCGCGACCATCTACGCCCTCGGCGCGGGCGAACCCGTCGGGGTTGAGATTCCGCAGGATGTAGAGGGTGACATTGCGGGGGATGACGGTAGGGTTGGCTTGAATGTGGGCGATCAATTCGTCGGCGAGGGCGATGGTGTTGGCTTCGTAGCCGCCGTGAATGCCGGCGACGATCATGCGTTTGACCGGGCCGGTACCAAACCGGTACACTTCCAGCGGGCGTCCACTAACGGAGTAGCCGATGATGATTGGGCCTTCGGAAAACGTGGGTTGGGGGATGAAGACGAATGGGGTGGGGGAGAAGGCCCCCACGGGCGTGAAGGTGGGTTCAAAGAACAGGCCATCTCCGGTGGGGCGCGGGGTCACGATGGGAGGGGCGGTGGGCAGAGGGGTGCTGGGGAGAGGAGGTTGTACGACAGGGGCTTCCGTGGGGGGCTGGGTGGGCAGGGCGGGAACAGTGGGGACAACGGGGAGCGGTTCAAAAGTCGAGAGGTCTACCCATCCGGTAGCCGCGGCAAGCATCATGCCCCCGGCGCAAAACATGACGAGCACCCAAAGGGAAATCGCCCCCACGGCGAAATAGTCGCCTTGTGCCCTCCCGCGCCGGGTTGTTTTTGCCATAGAAACTCCTGTTTTGGGATAACTATTCAGCCCGTAGGTTAGTCCGAAAAACGGAATGGTGCCCATCCCCCACACCTTCCTTTTTTTCGAAACTTTCTTCTCGAAACTGAACGTTTACCATTATACCTTTCAGGACAAGGATAGATTTGGAAAGATTGTTGCAAGTTGCAGTATACTTCTCTAAAAATTTTACTCAAGCACAAAATGTCCCCTTCTTCTTTTTCACCCCCCCCCTTCAAAATGCCCCGCCGTCTGCGCTACGACCAGATTTTTGGGCTTCTGCTCATTTCCCCCTGGCTGTTGGGGTTTGTCCTGTTCAAACTCCTGCCGATTCTCGCCTCGCTGGCGATCTCGTTTACCGATTTTTACATGCTCGAACCCGGCGCCACGCAATTTGTCGGGCTGGATAATTACATTCGGTTCTTCGATGATCGGCGGGTCACGTTTTTGCTGTTTCAGACGCTCTCCGCCGCGCTGGGCACCATTCCCTTGCAACTGCTCGCCTCGATCATCCTTGCGGCCTTGCTCGCCAACCCACGCTTACGCGGGAAAACCCTGATGCGGACGTTGTTTTTCATCCCCAGTGTCATTCCTAGTATTGCAATTTTTTTCATGTGGTTCGGCTTCCTCGACCCCACCACCGGGTGGTTGAACCGGTTCATTCTCGAACCATTGGGGATGACCGGGCAGGGCGGGATTTTTGCGGAGGGTGCGTTCCGGTTCGTGTTTGCGATCAGTTCGTTGTGGTCCATTGGGCCAGGGGTGTTGATCATGTTGGGGGCCATCCAAAGTGTCTCGCCAGAGATCGAAGAAGCCGCGCGGGTCGATGGCGCGGGGCCAGTGATGCGTTTCTTCTCCATCACCCTGCCGATGATCTCTCCGGCGATCTTTTTCTCGCTCATCATCAACCTGATTACGGTGTTCGGCGGGGTCATTCTGCTCGACCGGGGCACCACGTTCGGCGGAAGCAATTCCCCGTTCGACCAGTACATCACCGACCAGATGTTCGGTGAGTTCGATCTCGGGTACGCGTCGGCCCTCGCGTGGGGCTTTTTCGTCATCGTGATGCTGGTTGTTTATTTTCTGTTTAATTCTTCTCGGCGCTGGGTCTATTACCCAGATCGTGATTGATCATGCCTCCTACCCCCTCCAATAACCGGTTTGCTCCCAAAAATTTCATCCCGCTTGCGCTGTGGGAAAAGTTCGGCACAAGCGCGTTTAACCTGTTCATTTTTCTCTTGTTGATCGTCTACCTGTTCCCCATCACCTACATGATCGCCACCGCGTTCATGCGTTCGGCGCAGTTGGGTGACCGGTACGCGCCGCCCTATCCGGCCCGGCAGATGACGTATTTGTACGAGGACAAAGAACGGAAAATGTATCAGGTTCCGTTCGAAGAAGGGGTTCGGGAACTCGCGCTCGTCAACGCCGGAACCCGCAGTAGCGAATTTATTGACCCCCAAAACCCCGACGCCGGGCTGATCACCTGGGAAGGAAGCTGGCGCACCCTGCCTGGTGCGTATCGATTTGAGATAACGTGGGACAACTTTGTGCAATTGTTGGCCGCCATTCCGTTCGAACGGCTCATCCAAAACACGCTTGTCATTGCCCTCATCAGCGAGGTGGGGGTCTTAATTTCTTCGATTGTGGTGGCCTATGGCTTTGCCCGCTTTCCCTTGCCCGGTGGAGATTTTCTGTTTTACCTGATGATCGCCACCCTGCTGATCCCAGAAAAAGTGACCCTGATCCCGACCTATTTCTTTTTTACGCGGATTCTGGATTGGGAGGGGACGTGGTTCCCGATCCTTTTGCCCTTTTTCTTCGGGAACGCGGTGTACATCTTCCTTCTGCGGCAAAATTTCAAAAGCATCCCCAAAGAAATGGAAGAAGCGGCGATGCTAGACGGCGCGGGACCATTGCGGATTCTGTTCTCGGTTGTGATTCCCCAATCCTGGCCGGTGATTACCACCACCGCTCTCCTCCACTTTTTCTACATTTGGAATGAAACCCGGCAAGCCGCCCTCTACCTCAGCACCCGCCGCGACCTGATTCCGGTCTCGTTCGGGGTGCAAAATTTCCAATCGCTTTTCCCGAACCAAAATATGCTCCAGGCCAGCGCCCTGATCGTGATGCTCGTTCCAGTCGTCATCATTTTGCTTGCGCAACGGTACTTCATGCAAAAACTGGTTGTCACGGGCATCGAAAAATGAAGCTCTTCCGCAATCCCTCCCACCGCACAATTTTCATCATCTGGCTTGGCTGGGTCGTCACCATGTTGGTATTCCCGGCGTTTGTCACCTCCCGGCTGGATGTCGCTCGGCCCGACTATTCCCAAGAATGGACCGAAACCGAAACCCTGAAAGGCAGTCAGGACGGCAAAATTTTCCTCAACGAGCCGTTTTTGAACACCCACGTCTCGTGGGACTCCGAATACTATCTCGCCATCGCGGTGAACGGGTACGAGGCCCCGACCATCCATCGGATCAACGCGGTGTTCGGGGAGGAAGCCCAAACCGGGGGCGGGTTCTGGCCGTTTGTCATCCCCAATAACGTGGCGCAGGCATCGGGCATTTCGCTCAGTTACGCGTTTTTCCCGTTTTACCCGCTCGTGATCCGGCTTTTTTCCCTCCCCTTCGCTCTCTTTGGGCTGACCCCCATCGCCACGGCGACCCTCGCGGGGGTTACGGTCTCGATGTTGGGCACACTGGCGGCGATGATCGCCCTGTATGAGCTGGCGAAAAATGAACTGGGGGAGGAGGGGGGCATCCGCGCGGCGTTTTATTTGATCATCTTTCCGAGTGGGTTTTTTCTGGCGCAAGTGTACACCGAGGGGCTGTTCGTTGGATTGGCGTTTTCGTCGCTGGTGTTGCTCCGACGGGGGCACCGGGGATGGGCGGCAGTGCTGGCGGTCATGGCAACGTTTACCCGCGCGGTTGGGATTACGCTCGTGATTCCGTTGTTGATCTCCTGGTTGGAAGAGGGCGAATGGCACCGGCTGGACATGGAGTGGAAACAAATTTATTACAACGGGATTCCGCTCAAACCCGCGGGCCGCGCTCTGCTCGTGTTTGCCCCCATTTTTGCCTTCCAACTTTGGCGGATGTCGTATTACGGCCTGGCGTTTAGCAAGGTGGAGGAGGAGTTTTTTGGGCGGGGGTTACTCCAGTTTGGGGCCACCTTTTTCGCGTGGCGGGAGGCGTTCCGTGCGTTGTCGGGTGAAAATTTGCAGGCGGCGGCATATTTTGCGCTGGAGTGGGGCGGGTTGTTGATCGGGGCGGTGGCCTGTTTTCGGGAGTTTAAACACAATCGGGACCTGGCGTGGTTTGGGTTCCTGGTCGTCTTGCTGTCGTTTACCAGTGGCCCGGCGCAAGGCATTTATCGGTATGTGCTCGCCGCACCGCCGGTGTTCCTGTTTCTCAGCCGTTTGGGCAAACAGGCGGGGTTTGATCGGGCGTGGACGATTTGTAGTGTGTTGTTGATGGGGGTGGGGGTGATGTTGTTTAGTTTTGATATGTGGACGGGGTAACGGGTTGGAGGAGGGTCTCTCCTACTTCGGTCATACTGACGAGGGGCTTTATATCCTTTTTGGTATCCCTTTTCCTGCTTGTTCTTCCCCTGGCAACTCGCTAAAATGAACGGGGGTTCATGTGAGCATATTTCATCATTCACAGATCATTCGTACTCGCCATGGTATCGATTTTTCCTCTACCCCATTCCTACTCAGGATAGAAATTAGCCCTTTTTTTGGGAATTTTCTCCCTAAGCCTGAGCCATTACCCCCCTCCAAAGGAGACTTGCTATGTATGACCATTCCTTAAACCGTTGGAAACGTGTTGGCATGATGATCCTCATGATGTTAAGCACTTTCCTCATTTTTCTGGCTCGCCCGCAACAGGCGGCGGCCCTTTCCACCACCACGGTCACCACGACCGCGATCGCCGATAATCCTGGCGATGGACAATGCGATCTGTGGGAAGCCCTGCAAGGCATTGCCGATTACAACAACGGAAGCAATGCCGATGGGGATAACAATTTAAATAAATACCACGAATGTAACATTGGGTCTGGCCCGCACTTTATCATTTTTGCGGGTTCGGCGGTGGGCGGCACCATCAAACTCCCCACCGATCTCTACAACCGGCCATTTTCCGGGCTTCCGTTTGTGACTGATGATGTCACGATTACCGGCCCGGTGGTCATTGACGGCGGGGGCGCGGCCATTAATTCGCACATTTTTACCACGAGTGCAGGCGGAAAATTAACGCTGGTGAACCTGGTGGTGCAAAATGGCTACACCAGTGGTGGGGGCGGCGCGATTGTTGGGTTCGGCACGGAGGATGTCATCAACATCATCGGGTCCAGCATTATGAACAACACCGCCGAAGGCAATGGTGGGGCGATCAACGTCGTCGGGCAGATCAACATCATGCTGTCCAACTTTTCCGGCAACAAAGCGCTGGGGTTGGATTTGAACGGCAACGACTACTTTGGGCAGGGCGGCGCCATTTTCCAAACGGGCTACAACAGCCTCAACATTTCCCTGAGCAACTTTGCCGGGAACATCGCTTCCGACGGTGGGGGGGCCATTTACACGATGGCCGACTCTGGCAGTATCACCGACACCGTTTTTAATGGCAATATCGTGAGTGATGACGCCCAGACGGAGTACACACACGGCGGCGCGGCCATCCACAACGGCGGTAATAACTCCGACTACGGGCTGACCATCACCCGTGTAGCCTTCAACGGCAATTTGAGTTTTAACGCCCACGGGGGCGCCATTTATAACGCTCCAGATGGCTACCTGCATGTGTACGATAGCTCATTCAACGGCAACATTGCCGGAACGCTCGTTTTCCCGCAATACGGGGGCGCGATTTATAACCAGGAAGTGTTGGATATTCAACGCGTGATGTTCCTGGGCAACGTCGCCAGCAGTGGCGTCAGCATCAACGATGACCAATATGGGCATGGCGGCGCGGTTGCCAATGACCGGACCGGGATCGCCACGTTTGGCAACGTCAGCTTTACGGCGAACGGGGCACCGGGGGGGTTCGGCGGAGCGATCTGGAACGGGAACACCCAACAAGGCGGGCCTGCTTCCTACGTCTATCTCTATAACACCACCTTTTCTCTCAATACCTCCTTCAACAATGATGGGGCGGCCATTTATAACCAGGTGGATGGCAGTCACGATATCTACGTTGCCAACACCATCGTGGACGGCATTGGCATTGGTGGCAATAACTGTAACGACGTGCTCAACTCGCAAGGGCACAACATCGATAGCGCCAACACCTGCGGATTCGATGAAAGCACCGACCAATTCGATACGGACCCCAAAATCAAAACCCTGGATTTCAACGGGGGACCGCTTGCCTCACTCCTCTCGCACGGCCTGGAAGTGGACAGCCCGGCCATTGATGCGGGCGACAACAGTGTCTGCGCCAATGATTATGTCCAAAACCTCGATCAGCGCAGTGATCCCCGTCCCAAAGGCAACGCCTGCGACATCGGCGCGTTTGAGTCCGACGAACAGGTCTCCGGGTTTGGGTCCCTGCCCATTCCCCCCGGCCCGATCGTGATCGGCAATACCAGTGTAGGCACCCCCATCGTCAACTCGCTTTACGTCTTAAACATCGGCAACATCGATCTGGAAATCTCCAATCCCCAAATCACGGGCGAAAACGCCGATCAATTTGAGGTTGTGATCTTCCCCAGCCCCATCTCCCACGAAGACGAGATTGTTCTGCGCTGTCTTGCCACCGCCGAAGGTGACTTCACCGCGTTTTTCGGCTTCACCACCAGCGCGCCGGAAGTGCCCGCCGTGCTCTATGAACTCACCTGTCAGGTCAACCCCGCCCCCACCCCCGGCTACGGCTCCGATCCAATTGCCCCCGGCACATTGGACTTTGGGCAGGTGGAAGTGGGCAATGGAAGCACTTCTGTACAAACCCTCAGCTACTTTGAAGTGGGCAACGCCACACTCACCATTGGCGGCGCAGAGTTGACCGGCCCCAACCCGTTCGATTTCACGTTCAACGCCTTCGATACCACCCTATTGGATGGCGATCCCCCCGCGGACCTGCCGATCACCTGTACCCCGATGGATTTTGGCATCCGCACCGCCACCCTCACCCTGCTGACGGACGACCCCACCCAACCCACCGTGGAATACACCCTGGTCTGTGAGGGCATCGCACCCCCATCGCCCCCTCTCACCCCACCAGGCACCCTCCTGCTCGGCCTGGATAACCCCGACCTGATCAACGAAACCTACGATGTCGCCGTCAGCCCCGATGGACAACATGCGTACGTCACCAATTTCGTAAACGACCAACTCGTGGTCTTCAATCGTGACACAGAAACGGGTGCGCTGAGTTTTGTGATGAACACCAGCAATCTCGACATGCTCGGCCCAGCCATGGTCGAAGTAAGCCCCGATGGCAAGCATGTGTACGTCACCGCGATTGACAGTGACTCCTTCGTCATCTTTAACCGCAACCCCAGCACCGGCATCGTCACGCTAGATCATGTCTTCAAGGACGGCGTAGGCGGGGTGAATGGGTTAAATTACCCGTTTGGAATCACGATCAGCCCGGATGGACGGTACATTTACGTCGCTGGGTTTAGTGATAACGCCCTGGTCACCTTCTATCGGGACGAGACAGATTTTGTCGGCTACGAAAGCACGCTGGTTGACAACAGCCACTTGTTCTACCCTTACAATCCTGTCATCAGCCCGGATGGCAAACACATCTACGTGAGTGGCGGGGGTTCGAGTGTGGATAATGAGTTGGGCTACGTTACCGTCTACGAACGGAACGCGTTGGATGGCTCCATCAACGAAATACAACACATCGCGGAAAGCGATCCGGGGTGTTTTCTCTTCTGTATTTGGG
>JABWBV010000814.1 GCA_013359445.1 Anaerolineales bacterium
ATCGCTTACGTTGCCAAAGAACTCAGAGGAAATCCTTTCATAGGAAGGACGTGGGTTTTCGGGAATTCTGAGCTGCGCGGTGAGCGCATCTTGGTAAAAACTAAACAACAACAGACCCACCGCAAAAATGAGATAGACGATTGGGACAATCCGTTTGAACATGAAACACCTCGAAAGGGAGAGTTTGAGGCTTCTGGTGGGAATTCATCCTACGGTTATGGAGAGGCAGGCGTAGAGGTCGGCGGTTCGGCAGGCGCGGAGGTCGCCGTGGGTGGTTCGGGAGGGGCAGGCGTATCGGTGGGTCTGGGCGTGGGCGGGTCAGTTGGTTGAGGAGGAGGATAAGGCTCGGTTGGATCGTCGTCTTTCTTTTTGGGCGTGGGGGTAGGTGTAGGAACTACCGTAGGGAAAGCAGAATGAGTGGGAGTCGCGCTGGGAGGCAGACTGGTCAGGGTGGGGGTGGCGGGAGCGGTTTGCGTCAGGGTTGGGGAGGCTGTTGGGGTAGGCGCGTGCCCCCCGCTCAAGGTCGCCCAAATCTGGTATTCCACTTCCGTAATAACTTCCGATGCTCCACGCGCAAAATTTCCACGTTGCCCGCTTTGCAAATCCAGTAAGGTTTCGAAGCCTGCCTGACAGATTCCGGCCAAACAATCCACCAGAAAATCTCCCTGCGTTGGCTCGTACATTACCCCCATCCACCCGGTAAGCACAACGGCATGGAACGCGGGCTGCCTGGCCTCCACAGTTAAACGGCCGGCTTGCACCAGGATTTCTCCATAACTCAGAATCAACAATTGGCCCTGCTCGTCGGCATTATTCTTTGCCGTCAGGCTCACCCCTGTAAGGGGGGCCAGATAAACCAGAGTGCCATCGCTCAATTCGAGCAAAAGAGTCCCCTCAGTGGTCCAGAACAACGTCTCTTCTCCCCCCGGTAAAACCTGGCCAGCTGCAAGGGTTTGCAACTCTTGTTCGGGTGAACGATATTGGGTCTGCCCGGAAACCTCGCGGATCGTGACGAGATTAAGCGGAGCAGGCGTGGCGGAACCCGGTATAGCTAAACCCAGAGTCCCTGTTGGCTCAGGCAGGGGCGTCGGCTTCACCGAGGCGGCAGAAGGAACAAAAAAGAAGCGCCAGGATAACCCCGTCAATACGACAAGCACCAAACCCAGCCCAACCCAGCCCCATCTGCGACCCGGGTTCCGTACCCGCGCGAACATGGCTTCCATTCCGGGCCGAGGAGCGGCGGAGCCGATGAGCGTTTTTCGCACCCCTGGTAGTGCCCCGCCTTTTTGCACAGAGGCCAGTGCGCCAGCCATTTCTGAGACGCTTGCAAACCGC
Organism: Anaerolineales bacterium; assembly: GCA_013359445.1. Taxonomy (GTDB): domain Bacteria; phylum Chloroflexota; class Anaerolineae; order Anaerolineales; family JABWBV01; genus JABWBV01. Next base: position 1,336 of record JABWBV010000814.1, read on the forward strand.
TTCGTGGGTTCTTTGGCCATCGCTCGTGCAATGATGCGCTGGTAACCATGGGGCAAATCCTTCCGTACACGCAGCACGTTGGGAATAGGTTCCGTGATGTGTTTGACAATCTGCCCAGTCGGGGTATCGGCATCGTAAGGGATGTTCCCAGTGAGCATTTCGTATAGCATGGCACCGAGGGCGTAGATGTCGGTGCGGACATCGGTGTGGCCGCTGTCGCCACCGTATTGCTCCAAAGGGGTGTAGAGGGCAGTGCCGCGCCCTTGTACGACTGTGATGGTGCGGGCATCATCTGGAGCCATCACTTTGACCAGGCCAAAGTCTACCAGCTTAATACGGCCGTCTGGGGTGAGTTTGATGTTGGAGGGTTTGATGTCGCGGTGGATGATGCCC
>JABWBV010000227.1 GCA_013359445.1 Anaerolineales bacterium
GTCAATCGAGATTATTCGTTTTTGACCATTTTGCAAGCCCTGTCCATTGACGCCCATTTTATGATCGAACAATCGGCGCGGTTTATGGGCGGGTATTGGTTCAACTTCAACGGCACGGCGGGCATCTGGCGGCGTAAAGCGATTGACGATGCGGGCGGCTGGAAAGCGGACACCCTGACCGAGGACCTCGACCTTTCGTACCGGGCGTTTTTAAAAGGCTGGCGCGCCCATTTCCTGCGCGATCTGGAAGTCCCCGCCGAACTCCCGGTCAGTTTTAGCGCGTTTCGCCGCCAGCAACACCGGTGGGCCAAAGGCAGTCTGGAATGTGTGACCAAACTGACCCCCGCCGTGTGGGAAGCGCCAATCACCCTACCCAAGAAACTCGCGGCCACCCTGCACCTGGCAGGGTACGGCGTTCATTTGCTCTTGTTTGCCCTCGCCCTGCTTTACCCCCTCATTTTGTCCGTCTCCCAAAAATACACCAACCTCATCACCCTGTTTGGCATCGCCGTAATTTTCAACGTCACCGCCCTGGCCCCCACGATCTTTTTCATCTCCGCTCAACAACAACTCAAACGCCCCTGGTGGCGCAAACTGCCCAGCATTCTCTTTATCACCACCCTCGGGACAGGCATGATGCTCAACACCGTGCGCGCCTTTTTGCAAATCCTCACCGGGCAGGCCACCACCTTCGAGCGCACCCCCAAATTTGGCGTCGCCGACAAATCCCAAGCCTGGGTCAACAAACGCTACCAACTCAAACTCGACCCGCTCGTGTACTACGAAATCGCCTTTGGGCTGTTCAACGTTGGCACCATTGTGTATTCGATTTTGGTCAAAAATTACGTGATCACGTTTTACGCCTCCCTGTTTGCCATAGGGCTGTTTTTTGTCTCTGGGCTATCCATCGCGCAAGCCGTCGCGGTGGTCCGAAATCAACGGAAATAGCGCCTATGCGCCGCATCCTCCTGGCTTCTGCGTGGCTCTTCGGTCTTGTTCTGAGCGCATGCCAGGCAAAGCCCACACTCCCTCTCGCCCCCCTTCGGACCGAGGCCGTGGTGGAAAACACCGAATGGATCGTTGATCTGGACTTTGCCCCGGATGGACGCTTGTTTTACACCACCCAGGCCGGGCAAATTTATGTCCTCAACCCCGCGGACTCCACGCCCCCAGCTTTGATCCTCACCCTCGACGTCGCCCGCGCCACAAGCGCAGAAAGCGGCTTACTCGGTCTCGCCCTCTCCCCCACCTTCGCCGCCGATCATCATCTCTTCGTCTACGCCACTGCCCCCAACGCCCAAAACGCTCCCCTCGCCTCCCGCCTCACCCGCTACACCCTCCAAAACGGACAAGCCACCGAAAAAACCGTTCTGCTCGACCTGCCCGCCCGCCCCGATCAGCTGTACCACTTTGGCGGCGCGCTCACTTTCGGCCCGGATGGCAAACTCTACCTGATCTTCGGGGACACCAACCTCCCCGACGAGGCGCGCAACCCCCAATCTCCCCACGGGGCCATCCTCCGCCTGAACCCGAACGGGACCCGCCCCGAAGATAACCCGTTTCCCGGCTCGTTTGTGTATGCCTACGGGATTCGGAATGGGTTTGGGCTGGCGTGGCATCCCGAAAACGGTACCCTGTACGAGACCGAAAACGGGGCCAGTTGCGACGATGAACTTACCCGCATCGTCCGGGGGCAGGATTATGGTTGGGGGTTGCATCCCTACGACGCCTGTCCCTACCCCGACGACGCAACGCCCCCTCTCTACGAGTGGACGCCCGTCGCCGCGCCGACCAACCTGCTGTTTTATCAAGGTACGCAGATTCCCGAATGGCAGGGTAAATTGTTGATTTGCGGGTTTAATCGCCGGGAGTTGTATCTGGCCCAGTTATCCCTGGATGGGCGCAGGGTGGAAACGATGACGGTGGCGTCCCTGCCAGGGGTAGAACTCCCCTGTCGGGTCGCGCTCGCCGAAGGGCCAGACGGATGGGTGTACGTCGCAATCGAAACGGGCATTTATCGGATCGGGCGCTGATCCCCGTCTAAAACGCCCCCTCGCTTCGAAGGACCACGCCCACTGTTCGGAATAAAATTTTCAAATCCCCACACAATGACCACTCCCGGACATACTGCACATCCATCCACACCCGTTCCGTAAACGAAAGCTGATTCCGCCCGGACACCTGCCAAAGCCCGGTCAGCCCAGGCCGAACGGCGGTGTACCAGACAAAATATTCCCCATAAAATTCTTTTTGCTCCGGCAAACACGGACGCGGCCCAACCAGACTCATTTCCCCGCACAAAACATTCCACAATTGGGGGAGTTCATCCAGGCTCAATCGGCGCAGAATCCGTCCGGCCCGGGTCAGGCGCGGGTCATCCATAAGCTTTTGAAACTGCGCCCACGAGAGGCGCGCCGCCGGGTTTTCGGTGAGATGTTCGGTCAATAATTTATGCCCGTTCACCGCCATGGTGCGAAATTTCAGCATTGCGAACACTTTCCCGCCCTTGCCCACCCGCATCTGCCGAAACAAGACCGGGCCAGGCGAGTCCAGTTTGACCCACCCTGCAATGCTCAATAAAAGCGGGGCAAAGACAAGCAGTGCCACCAATGCCGCCAAAAAATCAAACACCCGTTTCAAACCCAGGCTCATTTCCCCTCAACCTTCCGTGCCACTAAATCCTGCATCTCCCGTTCAAACCGTGCCCTGCTAAACCGCTCCGCATTCCGGCGGATCGCCCGCACATCCCAACGGATAGCGGATTGCTCAAAGGCCCGCACGGCCTGCATCACCCCATCCACTGTTTGCTCGGCGAACAACAGGCCTGTTTGCCCGTCCACGACCGTCTCCCGTGCCCCGCCGCGGCCCAGGGCAATGACCGGGCACCCTGCCGCCTGCGCCTCGACGAGCGCAATGCCAAAATCATCCTCCGCCAAATGGACAAACGCTTTCGCCCGCCCCAACAAGTCCGGCAGTTTATCGTCGGCCTGCCAACCCAACAACTGGATATTGGGCGCGCGTCGGGCCAGCGCTTCCACCTGTGCCCATTCTTCTCCCGTCCCCACCACGAGCAGAGGCAAGCCCAAGCGGGCAAACGCCTCCACCACAACCGGAACTTTTTTATGCGGGGCCATACGCGACACGAGAATGTAGTAATCCGCACGCGGGGTCAACGGCGCAAACCGATCCACCTCCACGGGCGGATAAATCACCTCCGCCGAACGCCCATAGGCTTGTGCAATCAACCCAGCCACCCAATGCGAAATCGCGACGAAATGGGTCACCCGCGCGGCGGCGCGAACATCCCAAGCGCGCAGGTAATTTAACCCCCACCGAGCCAGGACCTTTTTGGGGCCGCGTAACCCGGCTAAAAACCGGGAGTAATTTTGCCAGGCATGGCGGAGCGGGGTAAAGGTGTAGCCGATATGCACCTGCTCAGGCGTGGTGCGGACTCCATGCGCGACCGCGTAATTCAGCGAAATCACGACCGGGTAGCCGCGCACATCCAACCCCTCGATGGCTGTGGGAAATAACGGGGCAAACCGGTAATGGTCGGCATACACCCCGGGCAAACGGTCAATGAACGAGGGGCGAATATCCTGGCCTTCCAACGGTGTTCCGCGAAACCGCGCCTGGTTATACAACAACGTAAACACAGGCGTGCGCGGAAAAACATTCAGCAAAGAAACAAGAACTTGTTCGGCCCCGCCCCAAAAGGGCAAGGCATCGTGAACCAACGCAATTTCTGACATAGCACATGAGTTTAGCATATTTTCAAATGCCCACACAACATTAGGCTTTGACATTTTCTCTCCCAAAACGATATACTAAAACCCATGACGCTATCCGCCCTCCCTTTGCAAGATGCCATCCTTCAAACCCTCACATACTCCGACATCTTCGACTACCCCCTTACCGCACCAGAAATTCACCGTTACCTGATCGGCATTCCAACCAATCTGGAAACTATTCGGGAAACCCTCACGAATGTGCAAACGACCCGCCAGATCGCCCAAACAGGCGAGTATTTCACCCTACCGGGACGCGAGTGTCTGCATGAAATCCGGGCGCGGCGAGCCGATCACTCTGCCCGCCTGTGGCCGCAAGCCCTGCACTATGGGCGTCGCCTGGCCGGGTTCCCCTTCGTGCGTATGGTCGCCATCACCGGGACGCTTGCCGTTAACAACGTCGAGCACAGCGCAGATGTTGACTATTTCATCGTGACACACCCCGGGCGTCTGTGGCTTTGCCGGGCGCTGATCATCGGATTGGTGCGGGTCGCCGCGCGTGCGGGCATTGTATTGTGCCCCAATTTTTTTCTCTCTGAAAACGCCCTCGCCCTACCGGACCGCTCCCTCTACATCGCACGCGAAATGACCCAAATGATCCCCGTCGCCGGGTTGGAAATGTACCAACGGTTGCGTCAAGCCAACCGATGGGTGTTGGATTACCTGCCCAACGCCGATGGCCCGCCCCCGGTCAAAATTCCCCCCACACCCGCGAATCCCCCCTCCAAAAGAGCGCTGGAAACCATTCTCGCAACCGCCCCCGGCACCGCCCTCGAACGGTGGGAAATGAACCGGAAAATTCGCAAATTCACCGCGCAAGCCCCTCCCTCCAACGAGATTCGTTTTTCCGCCGAACGATGCCAGGGGCATTTTGATGGGTACGGAAAAAGGACGTTGGAGGCGTTTGAGGCAAGGGTGGGAGGGCGGCGCGCTCAAGTGGAGATGCGAAATTCGGACGAGCTTGGAAATTTGTAGGAACACCTCGGAACTCGAACTGTGGGAACTCCGCAAAATTTCTACTGCCTAAGTTCCCTCAATTTCCCCAATTACCCATCAGCGCCCAAATACTCCCTCAAGGACCCCCCTCATGCCCAAACTTCTCTTCGGCCAATCCTATTTTCTCCGGTTCGACCCCAAATTGTGGGATGGAATGCAACCCTACCCGCCCCTGGGGACGCTGTACGCCGCCAGTTATCTGCGCACGCGCGGGTACGAAGTCGCCCTGTTCGACGCCATGCTTGCGGAATCGGAAAGTGAGTGGGCCGCCGCACTCGACCGGGAAAAGCCCGATTTCGCGATCCTGTACGAGGACAATTTCAACTACCTCTCCAAAATGTGCCTCTCCCGGATGCGCGAAGCCGCCTTCACGATGACGCAGATGGCGAAAGACCGGGGCCTCCCCGTCATCCTCTGCGGCTCCGACGCCACCGATCACTACGCCAGTTACCTCGAACATGGGGCCGATTTTGTCCTGCTCGGCGAAGGGGAAGTCACCCTCACCGAACTCCTGGATCGCCTGACGGGGAAAACGGAGACGCCGTTTGATGCGATTTTGGGACTGGCGTTTCGGGAGGAAGAAGGAGAGAAGGGGGGAAAAGGGGAAAAGGAGAAAAGGAGAGGGGGAGAAGAGAAGAATTCACTTCAACACCTTATCACCTTATCTCCTGCTCACCCAGGCACCTTTTCACCTTATCGCACCACGCCGCGCCGCCCGGACATCCGCGACCTCGACGCGTTGCCGTTCCCCGCGTGGGATTTAGTGGATGTGGAAAAATATCGAGGCATCTGGCTCGCCCGGCATGGGTATTATTCGATGAACATGGTCACCACGCGCGGGTGCCCGTTCCACTGTAACTGGTGCGCCAAACCGATCTGGGGTCAGCGTTACCACTCCCACAGCCCCGAAAACGTCGCCGCAAGCATGAAACGGCTGAAGGACACCTACCACCCCGATCACATCTGGTTTGCCGACGACATCCTGGGGCTAAAACCCGGCTGGCTCCCACGGTTTGCCGACGCGGTCGAGCGGGAAAACGCCCGGATCCCGTTCAAAGGCCTGAGCCGGGTGGATTTGCTCCTCCGCGAGGGGGAGGTGGATGCCCTGCGCCGCGCGGGTGCGGACATCATCTGGGTGGGGGCGGAGTCCGGGTCCCAAAAGATTTTGACTGCGATGGAAAAGGGGACAAAAGTCGAGCAGATTTACGAAGCCGCCCGAAAAATGCACGCGGCGGGCGTCAAAATTGCCTTTTTTCTGCAATTCGGCTATCCCGGCGAAACACGTGCCGACATCGAAAAAACCCTGCAAATGGTGCGCGATCTTCTGCCCGATGACATCGGGATGTCGGTGAGTTATCCCATGCCGGGGACGAAGTTTTTTGATCGGGTTCAGGGAGAAATGGGGGAGAAAAAGAACTGGGTGGATTCAGCCGATCTAGACATGATGTATCAAGGCCCGTTTACGACGGAGTTTTACCGCCACCTGCACACCACTCTGCACAAAGAGTACCGCGCCCGAAAAACGTTCGCGACACTCCAACGACTGGTGCGGCACCCCGCGGAATTCCGCCCCCATCATCTTCGGCAAACGGCGGCAATGGTGTATCATACGATCACACTTCCACTCGCGCGGAAGAAATTAAAACACCTAGAAAGGATCCCTCACGAAGGGATTGTGCTCAAAGCACAGGGAATGAGTATTGAAGAGTCTGCGACGCCCACCCAACAAGATGCTTAACGAAAAATTCAAACCTTGACAGGAAAACCATGAAAAAACACCTTCTCTTCTGGCTCATCCTTTTCCTCGCTGGTATGGCTTGCGCCCGCACAGCCCTTCCCACCCCGACCCCTACGGTGCCCTCTTTGCCCACCGCCACCCTCCCGCCCACCGAGGCCCCGACCCTGCCTCCGCCCCCCTCGCCCACGGTAGTCCCCACCGCGACCACGCCCCCCGAACCCACGCCCGACACCACCACCCGCCTGGAGGCCCTCGGCGCGTATCCCTGCCCGGACAGTGACTTCACCTGCATCACCCTCACCGTCCCGCTCGACCACCGCACCCCGGACGATGGGCGCACGCTGGACGTGGTGTTCGGCATCCTGCCCGCGACGGGCGAACGCAAAGGCATGTTCGTCACCGCGACGGGCGGACCGGGCATCGCCGGGCTGACGAGCGCCGACGCCTACACCTCCTACTTTGCCCCTTCCATTCCCGAACACTTCGACATCGTTTTCTTCGACCAGCGCGGGATCGGGCAATCGGGCGGGTTGCAATGCACCGAAGCCGCCGCGGCCTACTACTCTGCCCCGTGGGACGGCACCACGCCTGAAGGCGAAGCGGCCCTGATCGAAACCGCCCGCACGTTCGCCACCGCGTGCCCCGCGGAAATGGGCAATCTCGACCTTCAACCCTACCTCGGCACCGAGCAAGCCGTGGAAGACCTCGAATTCTTCCGCCAGACGATGGGCGACGAACAATTTTGGCTGTACGGCGAAAGTTACGGCACGCAATACGCCCAAACCTACGCCGCCGCCCACCCCGACCGCCTCGCTGGCCTCATCCTCGACGGCACGGTAGACCTCACTCTCACCGGGCTGGAATACTACGACCAACAAGCCCGCGCCTTCAACCAAGTCCTGGAAATGACCCTCGCCGCTTGCAATGAAGACGAATACTGCGCCGAATCCATGGGGGGCGGGGATGCGTTCGCCGTATACGATGGCCTGGTCGCCCGCCTGCAATCGGCCCCCCTGCCCTTTGAATTTCCCCTGCCCTCCGGCGGATTCGCCGCCCGCACGTTTGCCTTCTCCGATCTGGAAACCACCGCCGCCGGAATGCTGTACTCCGAAGGGGACCGGATGATGTTCCTCCGCGCCCTCGCCGCCTACTCCCGCAACGAAGACCTGGTCCCGCTCGCGCGGCTTCTCTACGTCAATCTTTATCTCGACCCCGAAACCCTCACCCCCATCCTCGACCCCACGTACTCCGACGGCATGTACTACGGCGTGGAGTGTCAGGATTATGGTTACGAGGGCGCTACCCCCGAAGAAAAGGCTGAAATCTACCTCCGCGCGGGGGATGTGATCGAATCCGACCTCCCGCGGTTCGCGTCGATCTTTTACGGGGACCTGCCCTGCGCGTTTTGGCCCCACGCGCGGGAAGACGCCACCCGCCCGGTCCCGTTCACCGCCGAGGGGATTCCCACGCTCGTGCTCGGTTCCACCGCCGATCCGGCGACCCCCACCCAAAACGGTTTGGATGTCTACGCCCGGTTAGCGGACGGTTATCTCGTCACGGAAATCGGCGGGCCACACGTCATCTTCGGCTGGGGCGTGGCCTGCGTGGATGATCTCGTCACCGCGTTTCTGGTGGACGACCTGCTCCCCTCCGCGCGGGAAACGGAGTGCGAAGGCGTTGTGGCGGACCCGTTTTATCCCCTGGCCCCCCTCAGTGCGGCAGATTTTGCCGATCCGCTCGAAGCCCTGCTCTCGGTGGATGATGAGTTGTATTTCCTGCCCGAATATTATTACTGGGATTACGTCACCCCCACCACCGTGGCCTGCCCGTTCGGGGGCACGGTGGCCTTCAGCCTCTCCGACACCGGCGAAGCGTACACCCTCACCCAATGCGCCTTTTCCGAAGGATTGATCCTGACCGGGACCGGTGGATACGACGACGAAAGCGGCGCGTTTACCCTCGATGTGACCGTTACGGGGCTACAAGAAGGCGTTCTCCTCTATACACGCGACGCGGAGGGGGCCATCACCGTGACCGGCACCTACGGCGGGGAAACGATAGAGTTATCGGAATGAAAAATGTTTCGCTTCCAGAGTAATTGAAAAAGCGGCACGGATCGGTCATCCGTGCCGCTTTTTTCTTGACCCTTAGTAACTTTTTTGTTACCATTCGTCTATTGTAACTTCAAAGGTAACCAGGCCAAGAGAGGAGACTCCAATCGCCTGGTTGAGTAGTTCCCTTCAAAGTTACCAAACCGATTTACAGGAGAAAACGATGACAATCCCAACTGAACACGGAAACGGAACGAAAGAAAACCCCTGGCAGTTACAAACTGCGAACGGCGGCTCCCATTATGAAATGTACCGCGACGAAGCGGCTGATCCGCCTGCGTTGGTGTGCAAAGTGGGTTCTACCACCTTGAAGTATCACTTGCGCTGTATCGAAGACCTGCATGCGATGCTGAAGGCGCACGGCGACTGGATGCCCCTCGGCGCGGCGGATGAACAAAAACCTGCCGCCGAAGGCACCGTCGAAGCCTGGGGCCGCGCACCGGAGAATCCCGTGGGCGGTTGGTACGGGCTAAAGAAAGGCTATCGTGGGCGGTTTGGGATGTATGTGCCGCCGCTTTTGGAGTTGTTGGGCCTGGTCGAACTGGAACACAACCCGAAAAATAACCGGGTACGAGCAAAATAGATGACGGCTCTGGTCTTTGACGCCCTCGGACACCCGACGCGGCGCGAAATCCTCACCCTTTTGCGGGCGGCGCCGATGCCGGTCGGGGCAATCGCCGATCACTTTCCGGTCAGCCGCCCTGCCATCTCCAAACATTTGCGGATTTTGCAGGAGGCTGGGCTGGTCAACGTTTGCGAACAGGGCACTCGAAATATTTTTTCCATCAACCCGTCCGGGTTTCTGGAGGCGAAGGGGTATCTGGAGCAGTTTTGGGATCAGGCGTTGGGGAGCTTTCAGAATTTTGCGGAGGGGATGTCCGGGGAGTGAGAGATTTTCGGGATCAGGGTATACTCGTGGGAATTCATGGGAACGCATGAGCGTTCCCACCAATTCCTACAAATTTCAATGAGTTTCACCTATGACCGCCAACCCCGAAACTGTCGTCATCAAATCGATTCTCGTTCACCGAGAGCTTGCCACCGCCTTTCGCCTGTGGACCGAACACATCCGGTCGTGGTGGCCTGCGGGACATTCGTTGAGCGGAGACCCGAAAACGCAGGTGTTTCTCGAGGGCTGGGTTGGCGGGCGTTTTTTCGAGCGGACATCGAACGGGGATGAACTCGTTTGGGGACACGTGACCCGGTGGGAGCCGCCCTACCGCCTGGGGCATACGTGGTTTCTAGGGAGCGGTCAAAACCTTCCGAGCGAGGTAGAGGTGACATTCACCCCCGCGGGAGAGGGGATCACGCGCGTGGAGGTGTCCCATCGTGGCCCGGAACACATCGGCGAGGTGTGGTGGACGATCAAGGCGCGGTTTCACGCCGGGTGGGAGAAGGTGTTGGGGGAGTTTCAACATTTCAACTGAGCGATTCAAAAAGAAGATGGGCAAGGAATGATCATTCCTT
>JABWBV010000228.1 GCA_013359445.1 Anaerolineales bacterium
AGGGCTTAAGTCCATTGCCATTTTGCCAATGCAAGCCCAGGGCCGCGTTTGGGGAGGTATCAATATCGCTTCACACACCCTAAAACAAGTCCCTGCCTTTGCCCGCTTTGCCCTCGAAACCCTCTCCACCGAGTTAGCCAATATTTTCATTCACTTGCAAACCGAAGCCAAACTGCGCGAAAGTGAGGCCCGCTACCGGCTGTTGTTCGAGACCATGGTGCAAGGCGTAGTTTTTCAAGATGCAGAAGGGCAGATCATCCACGCCAACCCCTCCGCCGAGAGAATTTTAGGGTTAACCGTGGAAGAAATGCGAGGCCTCACATCGCGTGACCCCCTCTGGGGGGTGATCCACGAAGACGGGTCCCCATTCCCCGGCGAAACCCACCCGGCGATGATCGCCTTGCAGACCGGTCAGCCTGTCTACAATGTGGTGATGGGCGTGCTGAATGCCTCGCTCAACACCTATCGTTGGCTCCACGTCAATGCCATTCCGCGCTTCAACCCAGAAGACCACAAACCCTATCAGGTTTACACCACCTTTGAAGACATTACCGAAAGTAAAGAAGCCAAAAACGCGCTAGAAACCAGTGAAAAGAAATTCATTTCCCTGATTGCCTCCCAAACCCACTATGTCATCCGCGTGAACATGGAGGGCAAATACACTTATTGGAACGCCCAGTTTGAAAAGGAATTTGGGTGGCTCCATGAACCGCACGGGTTTTTGAACGCCAATGCCATGCTCACCACCTGTGAATATCACCGGGAACGTGTGTTTGAGGTGTCCATGCAATGTATGGCAAATCCCGGGCAAGCATTTTCCGTCGAAATCGATAAACCAGCCAAAGGGGGTGGGGTTCGCACAACGTTGTGGGAATTTATTTGCCTGACGGATGAACACAACCAGCCCAGCGAAATTCAATGTATGGGGATGGACATTTCGGATCGGAAACGGGCAGAAGAAGCTCTGCGGCGCATGGAAATGCGCTATCGCGCCCTGATCGAAAACGCGCCGGATGGCATCGTCCTGGTTACACCGGATGGACATTTCAAATATGGCAGTCCCTCAGTGGAGCGAATCTTCGGATACGTCCAGGCTCAAATCCCCGAATTAAGCCCCAACGATTTGACCCACCCGGACGATTTGCCCATCGTGCTTGCCACACTTTATGAGGTCATCCAAAATCCACACCAGACCTCAACCCTTCAATATCGCTTTTTACACAGGCGTGGAGAATGGCGCTGGATTGAAAGCACCTTCAGCAACCTGCTGGCCGTCCCCGGCGTGGAAGCCATCGCCATCAACTTCACCGACGTTACCGAACGAAGACAGGCCGAGACAGCCCTGCGCGAAAGTGAAGCCCGCGCGCAAGCGATGCTTCAGGCAATCCCCGATTTGATGTTCCGGCTGGATCGAGAAGGCGTTTTCCTGGACTATAAAGCGGATGTAAAGGAGCTTTACGACCAATCCGGGGCGAGTCTGATCGGCAAGCGGAATCGTGACATTGCGCCGCCTGCCTTCGCCGAGCTAATCGACCATTTTATTCAGACCACCCTGGAAACAGGGTCGCTTCAGACTTTTGAATATCAGCTGACCCTTCCCGAACAAGGGCCACAAGTCTATGAAGCCCGGATGACGCCCAGCGGGCCGAATGAAGTGTTAGCGATTGTTCGTAACATTACAGAACGGAAAAAAGCCGAAGAAGCCCTGCGCGCCCGCGAAGAACTGTACCGGCTGATCTCTACCATCAATGCCGACTACATCTTCTCTACCGATGTCGCCCTCAATGGAGACATGACGCTCAAATGGGTGGGTGGGGGCTTTGAAACCATCACCGGCTACACCTTTGACGAATATCTTGCCATTGGCGGGTGGCGCGCCACCTTACACCCGGACGATCTGCCCATCGACGACCAAAACACGGCCACGCTAAAAAACAATCAAAAATTGAGTAGCGAATTGAGGACCTATCACAAAAATGGGCAACTTCATTGGGTGCAGGTTCATGCCAACCCCCTTTGGGATGATGAGCACCAACGGCTCAAGGGCGTCTACGGCACCGTGCAAGACATCACCGCCCGCAAAAAAGCCGAAACCGCCCTACATCTCAGTGAGGAAAAATATCGCGTTCTCCTGGAAAGCCTCGACAATGTCATCGCCACCGTCAACGAAGAAGGCCAGTTCCTGTTCCTGAACGATACTGCCGCCGCTCAGCTTGGGGGAACCGTCGCACAATTTACCGGCAAAACCATGCACGAACTCTTCCCCCCCGACATTGCCACGCTACAAATGGACCTCGTACGGAAAACCATTCAGGAAAATCACAGCCAAATCTACGAAACCATTACCATGATTCAAAGCCAACCCCGGTGGCATCGCACCTCCATCTTGCCCATGCAAGATGAAAACGGCAACATCACCCGCGCCTTAATCAGTTCGACCGATATCCACGACCTCAAAACTGCCCAAGAAGACTTACAAGAGTTGAACCACACCCTGGAACAACGGGTTCAGCAACGTACCGCCGAAGTTCAAGACCTGTACGAAAACTCCCCCATAGGCTACCACTCCCTCGACCCTCACGGGATCATCATTCGCATCAACCAAACCCATTTGGATTGGTTAGGCTACACCCGCGAGGAAATGCTGGGCCACGCCTTCACCGCGTTTCTTCCTCCCCCCGGTGTCCACTTATTTCAGCAGGTTTACCCCCCATTTATGCAAAACGGGTCAATGCGCGATGTCGAATTTGACCTCCTCCGCAAAGATGGCACCATCATCTCCGTGTTGATCAGCGCTACCGGCATCTACGACGAGCAAGGACGCTTCATCATGAGCCGCACCACCGTCTTCGACAATACCGAACGCAAACTCACCAACGAAGCCCTGCGCCAGGCCAACCTCGAACTCGAACGAAGTATGCGCCTGAAAGATGAATTCCTGGCCAATATGAGCCACGAGCTTCGCACCCCCCTCAACGCGATCCTCGCCTTCAGCGAAGGCCTGCTCGAACAATATCGCGGCCCCCTCAACGAAAAGCAACTGCTCTCCGTAAAAAACATCGAAACCAGTGGCCGCCACCTGCTCGCCCTCATCACCGACATTCTCGACCTCTCCAAAATCGAAGCCGGACACCTCGACCTACAAATCCAAGACATTGCCCTGGCCGATGTCGCCGAAGCAAGCCTGTTATTTATCAAAGAAATTGCCAGTAAAAAGAACCTCAAACTAGCCTTCCACCTCAACGATCACCTCGCCATTGTAGAAGCCGACCCCAAACGGCTCAAACAAATGTTGGTCAACCTCCTCAGCAACGCCGTCAAATTCACCCCCTCCGACGGACAAATCAGCCTACAAGTGACCACAAATTCCGAAGAAAAAACCGTCACCTTCACCGTCGCAGACACCGGCATCGGCATCGCCCCCGAAGACCTCCCCCGGCTTTTTCAACCCTTCACCCAATTAGACTCCAGCCTCAGCCGCCAACACGAAGGCACCGGCCTGGGGCTTGTCCTTGTTCAGCGTCTGGCACAACTCCACGGGGGCACCATCTCCGTACAAAGTATCCCAAATAAAGGGAGCCAATTCACGATCACCCTGCCCTATCACCCGCCAGTCTTCCCCCATCCTACGCCTTCACACCCCCCTCACAAAGGCGTAACCGGCCCCCTCAACGCCCACCCGGCCACCCTCCCTAACCTCACCCCCATTCGCATCCTCCTCGCCGAAGACAACGACTTCAACACCCAGGCCATTCAGGATTATCTACAAGACAAAGGCTACCAAATCACCACCGCCCGCGATGGACGCTCTGCCATCGAAAGTGCCCAACAAACCCATCCCCACCTGATCTTGATGGACATTCAAATGCCCGAAATGGACGGGTTAGAAGCCATCCGCCAGTTACGCGCCACCCCCGCCTTTGCCCACACCCCCATCATCGCCCTCACCGCGCTCGCCATGCCGGGCGACCGGGAGCGCTGTCTCTCTGCGGGCGCCAACGAATACCTGGTCAAACCCGTCAGCCTCAAAGATTTGGTCGAAACCATCCAAATTATGCTGGCTGATAAGGACTTTACACAATGAGCCAAGAAAGTCTGATTCTCATCGTAGACGACAACCCCCTGGGCCGCGAAACCCTGGCAGAACTTTTAGACGGGTATCCAGGGTACACGCTGGCTTTTGCAGAAAATGGCTTTGAAGCCCTCCATTCAGCCACCCAACTCACCCCCGACTTGATTCTGCTGGACGTAATGATGCCCGGACTGAATGGCTTTGAAGTTTGCCGCCGCCTGCGCGATGATCCCGCCCTGGCAGAAGTCCCCGTCCTCATGATCACCGCCCTGGATGATCATGCCTCGCGCATGCAGGGCCTGGAAGCCGGAGCTGATGACTTCATCGCCAAACCATTCAACCGGGCCGAACTGCGCGCGCGCGTCAAAACCATCACCCGACTAAACCGCTACCGCAAACTTCGCGAGGAACATCTTCAGTTGGAAGCCGCCCATCAAGAACTCCAACACACCTATGATGCCACTATGGAAGGCTGGGTTCACGCCCTCGACCTGCGCGACAAAGAAACCGAAGGTCACACCCAGCGCGTGACCGAGCTAACCGTCCGCCTAGCCCAGCGCGCGGGCATCCAGGGCGACGCGCTCCTCCACGTGCGCCGCGGGGCACTCTTGCACGACATCGGAAAACTCGGCATTCCGGACGCCATCTTGCTAAAACCCGGCAAACTCACAGAAGAAGAATGGGGCATTATGCGTCAGCACCCGGTTTACGCCTACGAGTGGTTATCCCCCATCGACTACTTACGTCCGGCCCTGGACATTCCCTACTGCCACCACGAAAGATGGGACGGAACCGGGTATCCCAGGGGCCTGAAAGGAGAAGCGATCCCCCTCGCGGCCCGCCTGTTTGCCATTGTCGATGTTTGGGATGCCCTCCGTTCAGACCGGGCCTACCGCCCCGGTTGGCCCCAAGAAAAAATACTTGAACACCTCCTTGCAAGCAGTGGTTCCCACTTCGATCCCCAAGTGGTGCCCTTATTTTTGGAAGTTTTAGGGGAAACTTAACGACACACGCGGAAAAGACTTAAAGGGAGAGGTACATCTTCGCTTTTAGCTTTTTTTTCGGGCAAATCTCTGGCTAAGTAATTACCCTTCAAAAACGTTATAATAGGGGCACCCCCGGCAGAGTGAGCATTGGCCTCTTACCAAAGAGACCACCGCTACCTCTGCCGTTT
Source organism: Anaerolineales bacterium (assembly GCA_013359445.1). GTDB lineage: Bacteria > Chloroflexota > Anaerolineae > Anaerolineales > JABWBV01 > JABWBV01. Next base: position 5,247 of record JABWBV010000228.1, read on the forward strand.
TTATTTCCGCCCTTCTTTCAACATGGCTCAATTGGAGAAATCATCATGCAACCTTCCCCATCCCCGATCACCCTAAAAGCCGATCTTTTTCTCGTTCACGCACCAAGCGTTTTTGACTTCCGTGAAAGAGATGACGTTTTTTTTGCCTACCTCAGCGATTCAGACAGCGTGAATATCACCTCCGTCTTTGAAATGTTCCCCATCGGGCTTCTCTCCATCAAACAGCGGCTCCTCGAGGACCACATCACCGCCGAAATCGTCAACCTGGCTTCCCTCATGCTGATGCACCCTACCCTGGATGTGGACGCGCTCTTACGCAGAATGGACGCCCCCGTATTTGGGATCGACCTGCATTGGATGGCGCACTGTCATGGCGCCATCGAAGTTGCCAAACGCATCAAATCAATCCACCCGGACGCACTAATCATCTTTGGTGGCATCTCCTCCACCTACTTCGCCGACGAACTGATTCAATACCCATGTGTAGATGTCGTCGTCAAAGGATACGATACCCTGGAACCTGTCGCGATGCTGATGAAAAGTGTCTTGCATGGAACCCACGCTTTAAGTCAGATTCCCAACCTCCTCTACAAAGATCAAAACGGAGAAATACAAACAACCGGATTCACCTACAAACCAAGCACCAACTACAGCGATACCCCCGTCGATTGGTCATACTACCGCGGGAGCAAAACCGATTTGGTCGGGTCCCGTCTCATTATGACCCTCCCCAATTCAGGTTGTGCATATGACTGCCCATGGTGTGGCGGCTCACGGTACGCCTACCAAAATATGATGGGCGTCCAAAAAACCCTGATCACCAAAGATCACAGCCACATCGTCAAAGAACTGCGCTCCCTCTCAGATGCGGCCAAGCTTACTACGATATATGCCCTGCAATGTTATTCGGAAACAAAAGAACGAATGCACGAATATCTTGATGTCGTCAAAGAAATGCAATATCGCAAAGTTCTTTTCGAACAATACCACCTCACCGACGATGAAACTCTAAAGAAAATGGGAGAGTCCACCCACGCCTTTGTGATGCTTTCCCCCGAATCACACGACCAAACCATCAGCAAACTGGCCGGACGTGGCAATTATTCCATGGCCGAAATGGAAGCCTGGATTCCCCGTGCCCTGGATGCGGGAATTCAAGGCGTGTTTGTCTGGTACTTTATTGGGATGCCCCGCCAAACCCGCCAATCCGTACTGGACACCGTCGCCTATAGCGAACACCTCCTCCGCAAGTTCCGTGGCAAAAATGTCCTCCCCCTCATCTGTCCGATGGTCCCATTCCTTGATCCGGGTTCCCAACTTTTCGAACACCCCGAAAAACACGGTTACCGCCTCTTCCACCGTACTCTGGAGGAGCACCGCCAGGCAATGGTCGAACTCCGCTGGCATCGAAGGCTAAACTACGAAACCGAATGGCTCTCTCGCCGCGAGATCCAAAACGTAACCTACGAAGCCGTTGGCCGTTTGGTCAAAATTAAAGGCGATTTGGGCATTCTCCCCCCCTCCATCTGTGAAGCCATTCTCAACACGATTGACGAAACCCAACGCATGCTTCACGAAATCGACACCGCCCTTGCCCAAGATGGTCAACTCCCGCAAAGCCTCCAAGACGAGATCCGCGCCTACAACCGAAAAATTCTCGCCTATTCTAGCGATCAGATCATTCCCCTTTCCCGCCCATTCGGGGGGCGCTGGTTCGATGACTTTACTGTCCCAAGCGCGCTTATCCAAGAACTCTCAGGTGTTCGCGCTCCAGCCATTGAAATATAATGGCCCGTTTCTGGAAACGTACCGAATTACAAAAAAGACTCTACCGTTTTGGGTGTGAAGTGTTCGAAATTTTGAAGGTGGAGTGAGCTGTACAGCCCCTACCACCTTCAAAATTCGGTTTCTTTCACAGTATTTCGGGTAGAACCAAAAAAAAGTGGCAGTCCAATGGACTGCCACTTTTTTTATTTAGCGGGAAACTTAATTAACCGAAAGGTTAATCTTAGCCACCACAGCTATCGCCGTAATCGAAGGATTCGATATTCCACATTTCACTATTGTTGGTGGGATCCATAATGAAATTACACATATCGACACGGGTCGCGGCGAGTTTCAGGCGCAGGTACAGGGGGGCAACCGGCAGTTGGTCGGCGAAGATTTCCTGGGCAAGCAGGTGATTTTCGTCGTAGGAGGGTTGTCCAGGCAGGGAGGCCAGGGCGGCTTTACAAGCGGCATCATATTCCGCATTGCTGAAGCCAGAGTCGTTCGCACCACCCCAACCGGCATAGCCATCTTCCAGCGGGCCAGGAATCTGGTCGCTCAGCCACAGATCGCAGGGGGGCGCAACGCCGGTCAACCAGGCAAACTGGCCGATGTCAAAGCGGCGACCAAAGATCGGGCCATCGGGGCCGTCGGCGAAGTATTCACCAGCGGGGAAGTATTCGAGTTTGGCTTCGATACCGCACTCGGCCATCGTTTGGGCCATCAATTGGGTGGCCTGAATACGTTGGGTCGCGTTGGTGGTCCAGAAGTTAATGGACAGAACGGTACCAGCGGGGATGTTGGGGTTGTCACCAGCATAGGTGCGAGGAGTGGTGGCATCGCCATCTTCATCAACCCAGCCAACTTCGTCAAACAAAGCGGAGGCGGCGGCAACGTCAAACGGATAAGAGGTGACATTGGTGTTGAAGAGCGGGTGCTGAGGAGGCAGGTAGCTATTGAGGACGAGGGATTGACCGAACATAACGGTGTCAACCACGGCCTGGCGATCCATACACATCGTAATGGCACGGCGGGTGCGGACATCACCGAAGAAATCGGGGCGGTCGCCAGCCTGATAGCCATCATCATAGTCAACGTGTTGAATGCCGAAGTCGGCGTGTTCAAAGGTGGTGCCGGTAACGAACGTGGCATTGACCTGGCCGGCGGCGCTCAGCTCGAGCAGGAGTTCGCTCTGATCGTCGAGGTGGGAGGTCTGGTCAACGACATCGCATTCGCCAGAGAGGATTTTGGCGATGTTGGCGTTGGAGTTTTCACCCGCAATGCGGTAGATCAAGTTTTCGAATTTGGGAAGGCCTTCGCTCGCGCGGAAGTAGTTCTCATTTTTGGTGAGGCTAATGTTGTCGCCAGTGGTCCATTCGTTGATCACATAGGGACCCCAGCCCATCGGGCGGCGGGAGGATTCTTCGGCTTCGAGGAGTTCAGCGGCGGTGTACTGGCCATAAACATGTTCGGGTTTGGGTGCCCAGTAGTTGATGAAGTAGGTGCTGTCCATGTAGCCAGGCATCCCGGTCCACACGTTGGTCACATCATCGAGCGCTTCATAGGTAGCGGTGCGTTCTTGGGTGTATTTGGAAAGCGGGGTTTCGGGATCGAAAGCCAGGTTATAGGCATAGACGGAGTCAGCGGCGGTCATGGGGGTGCCATCCGACCAGAGCAGGCCGGGGAGCATCTTGAAGGTGACGACCAATTGATCCATCATGACGGCGCCCTGACCATCTTCGTAGGTCAAAGCACAGTCGGAAGCGTTACAACCACTGGGGCGGTACACAACGCCGGCGGCCAGGGTGGCGGGGTTGGCATCGTTGTCAACCATCGGATCGCCAGCATTGATTTCCACGGTCTGGATAACGGCATCGCCATCGGCGAGGCTGGGCAGTTTTTCCAGGATAACAGCCTGGTAATCGAAGGAGCGGTTGTCAATGGGGCCATCATAAATGGCTTCCAAAACCTGGCTGGCGGCTAACATGGAGCCACCGAAGTTGTAGAGGGTGTCAGGTTCCTGACCAATGCAGATGACGAGGGTGCGGGGTTCTTCGGGGGCCGCAGTCGGTTCGGGCAGGGGGGTGGTGGTAATAACAACTTCAACCGGTTCGCCTTCGACGAATTCGGTCACGACGACGGTTTCAACCACGGTGATAGTTTCAGGGGTAGCCGCAGGTTGACAAGCCGCAAGCACAAAGCTGGCAACCATCAACAGGCTCATAGCAAGAAACAGATTTTTCGTACGAAACATGATAGTTTCTCCTTGCAAAATTTAGTAAATAAGAGAGGGAAATTTGTTTTTCCGTCAAAGAGACGGATGGGTTAGATAACAAACGTCAGTGAATATGCGGATACCACCTCCTTGACTTTATCAGGGTATGTGTCACAGGGCGTTTTCTGCAATGGAACAAAGCACAAATTGCAAGCTTGCGCGTTCGCTCTGATAACCCCAGCAGATATATAGAGTGACAAAGACTGATTGAATAAAATAACCATTTTTTTTCTGAAACGCAGTATAGCATAGCACAAGGGGAAGTATCAGTCAAGAATCTGTGCTTACCCTACGTTTAACCTACGCAACTACGACTCCAACAAATTAACAGACCACACGCAAAGTCTCGCGGTCCATTCTTAAACAATCCAGCATCGCTTTCGAAAAAATCCACTTCGCCAATTCCGCATGGCTGAGGGGTTGCCCGGTCCAATAGGGATTAAGGGCACGGATTTTAACCAGCAAACGATTGCCAAATTGCTGAATTCTTGTACCTTGTGCGCGGTTCCCCGCCTGGCGAAGAATGCGTGCCCGCACATAGGCTGGCGCAGTTTGTTTGGCGGCCCAATTTTTAAGCGGATGGGACAACAAGTGATCCATTTCGGGTTCGGAAAAATTATGTGAATTCATAACCAATATGGGGTAAAACGCCACTTTGAACTTCCATATCCTGTTTCAAAGCATGACGTCCGTAGTGTAACCGAGACTTAACCGTTCCAACAGGAAGCGCTAAAATATCCGCAATTTCCTGTAACGAAAGATCGTTGACATAATACATCACAATGACTGTACGATGCGAAAGGGGCA
>JABWBV010000229.1 GCA_013359445.1 Anaerolineales bacterium
CTTCCCCAACTTTGTGATGAATTTCAATTCCCACGGCGTGGTCGATGGTGTCCCCTTTTTTCGCACGCCCGGCGCCTAGCGCCACCGCCGTTTCACCCACTACGCGGGCGTGAATCCCGGCCAGGTAGCCGGTGCGTGGTGCGGGGACCGTTTCAATGTAAGGGGCAACGGGGAATTTTTGGGGGGCGTCCAAATATTGCACATCACCCCCCTGCGCGGCGATCAACGTGCGGAAACGTGCCCATCCTGCGCCATTGGTGAGGGCGGTTTCCGCACCCTGACGGGCGGTGGATAAGTCTGGGAAAATGTCCCCCAGTTTGAGCAAGTGTGCGGCAATTACCAGGCAGTGTTCCCGGAAATCATCGGGGCCAGCGCCCTGCAGGGTTTCGAGGGCCTCGCGGAGTTCCAGCGTGTTCCCGACGGCAAAACCCAGGGGTTGATTCATGTCTGAAATGAGGGCTACGGCGGTGCGATTGGAGAGGCGGGCAATTTCGACCATGAGGTGGGCGAGGGTGCGGGCGTCTTCCAGGGTTTGCATAAAGGCGCCTAAGCCGACTTTGACATCCAACACGATCACTTGTGCCCCGGCGGCGAGTTTTTTGCTCATGATGGACGAGGCAATTAAAGGAATCGACTGCACTGTCCCGGTGACATCCCGTAACGTGTAGAGTTTGCCATCGGCGGGGGCGAGGTCGGCGCTTTGTCCGGTGAGGACAATGCCGATTTCTTTGAGTTGGTGGAGGAATTCTTCGGTCGAAAGGTTGCACCGATAGCCGGGGATGGATTCGAGCTTGTCTAGCGTTCCCCCGCTGAACCCCAGGCCGCGCCCGGACATTTTCCCAACGGGCAGGCCACATGCCGCAACCAGGGGAGCGACCACGAGCGAGGTTTTATCCCCCACCCCGCCGGTGGAGTGTTTGTCTACCGCCAGACGCACCACCCCGGACAGGTCCAGGGTTTCGCCAGAGGCGGCCATTGCCAGGGTCAGGGCGGTGGTTTCGCGTGGGGTCATCCCGTTGAGTAACACGGCCATTGCCCAGGCGGATACCTGGTAGTCGGGAATATCCCCACGGACAAACCCGTCCACAAAGTAGGTGATTTCTTCGGGCGTGAGCTCCTGCCGATCTCGTTTTTTGGTAATAATATCTACAGCACGCAAGGTAGGTCTCCAATTGAAGGCGCTATGCAGAGAATACATATTCTCGAACGTGTATTCTACTGCCCATAGGAAAAATGAGTGATGCCATTATATCCAATGCGGGGATTGTATTTCAAATTCGCAAGTTGTATTAATTTTCTTGCACCGAAACCGCGCGAATGTTTGATCGTGAGACCCGTTATAATCAAATCGAAGCTCCACAAAGGTCTTTACTTTTGGGAATGCTCAAAATCGGCAATGTACCCTCTTTGGGTTTTGTGAAGGATGGTTATCTCCCAGCCCCAAAGATATTTCTTGACCCCCCGACTTATCCAAAGGAGCCTACTTTTGACCAATTGTAATTACTCACTCGCGTAGAAGATTCTGAAAAAATGGAGGCTAGGGGGCTGTACATCCGCATCCCCCCATTCCTCCTTTTTTTTGAGCCTCCCCCATGTCAAGTGTAAGTAACTACGACCAATTACTTAAATTGTTTTGGGAAAGTAATTCGGTAAATGAATATCTACTTTTTTGTTTTTTTCCTGTTCATCACTGCAACCATCACATTGACGTTTGCTTTACGCTCTTGGCAGAAAGGTGTTTCTCGCACCATATATTTCTCCTTGTTGTTAGGGTCCTTATCTACTGGGACCTTTAGTTATGCAATGGAGTTATGGGGGGGAGAAGAAACAAGCAAGTTTTTCTGGCTCATGATCAAATATGCGGGGTTTGTTTTAACGGCTGTTTTTTGGTTGTTATTTACCTTGCATTTTACCGAAAGGCGGCAATGGCTTCGCCTTCCTTATTATGTGACGATGGCTATTATCCCCGCCATTACCTTCCTGATGTTGCTAACCACTTCTCAAACCGGGTGGATGTTTAAAAATATCCGTCTCTGGGAACAGACCTACCTGATCTTTGATTATGGGCCTTATTTTTGGGTTCATACGCTATACATGTACACCATGTTTGGCCTGGGATTTAGTTTTTTATACGTGTGGTTCAGGCAGAAACAGCCGCTAAATACTTTGCAATGGATCGGGTTAGTTTCGGGGATTTCTATTCCCTTCTTCACAAACTTAATCGTCGTTTTTCGTTTGCCCTTTTTGGCCCCTATCGATTTGACGCCGCTGGGTATGGCGCTAGGCATTTGGCTCATCGGGTGGGTGCTCTTTGGCGTGAACTTCTCCGGGGTCAACCCCATTGCACGGGAAACTCTCATCGAGAGTCTAAAAGATGGGGTCATTGTGCTCGACACCCACCGCATGATCACCGACGCGAACCCTGCCGCCCGTCACTTGCTCGCCGCCCCTGGCTCCCTGATCGGACAACCTCTGGAAACGGCCATCTCCGACCCCATTGTCCTCCCCACCCTGGATATTGCCGACACCTATCCCCATCAGGAAATCACCCTACCCAACCCGGGCGGGGAACCCCGCGTCTTAGACCTGCGCGCCTCCCCCCTCGTAGATAAGACGCAACTCCTGCGCGGGTGGTTGTTGCTCCTCCGCGACATCACCGAGCAGAAAAAACTTCAAAATGAAATCAAAAAACAAAGCCTGCGGAACGCCGCCCTGGCCGAGATCGAACTGGCGATCAACCAACCCCACGAACTCGCGGGCGTCCTCCGCAAAATTGTAGACACCACCTATGAACTGCTCCCTGCCGCCGGGGGGGCGACCATCCTCATGTGGGACGATGAAGCGCGCAGTTTTGAACACGCCGACTCCACCCTCCCAGCCGAAGACCTCAATCATCTGCTCCTCCGTGCCCGCCAGGGGCGCGGGTCCGCCTCATGGATCGTCGCCAACAGACAGCCGAAGATCGTGCCCGACACCCACTACGACCCCTTTGGCGATTCCTCGCTCATGGTTGCAAACAGCATTCTGGCCTACGCGGGCTTCCCACTTGTCGCCAATGGCAAAATTGTGGGGGTGCTGTATGCCAACGACACCCAACCCCGCGCCTACCTGGAAGACGATTTGCGGTTTCTCCAAACCCTTGCCAACCGGGCGGCCATGGCGATTTATCGGGTGCAACAATTTTCCCAAGTACAGCAACAAGCCATTACCGATCACCTGACGGGAATCCTCAACCGCCGTCAACTCTTCAACCTGGGCGAACTGGAATTTCGCCGCGCCCGCCGGTTCAACCGCCCCCTCTGTGCCATCCTCCTGGACATTGATCACTTCAAAATGATCAACGACACCTATGGGCACGCCAAAGGGGATCAGGTGCTCAAAAACCTGGCCCAATTTCTTAAACTACAACTGCGCGAATTTGATATATTAGCACGGTACGGGGGCGAAGAATTTGTCATCATCCTCCCCGGTGCAGATTTTGCCAATGCCCGGAATATCGCCCACCGTTTGCGAAAAGGCGTTGAAGATCGCACCATGATCAACGGCTCCGTCTCCATCACCATCAGTTTAGGGGTGGCCGAACTGACCGAAGCCACCCCAGATTTTCAAGCCCTGATCAATCAGGCCGATATGGCGATGTACGAAGCCAAACGTGCCGGACGCAACCGCGTCGCCTGGTTGGAGTAGCCCCATGCACAATGCCCTAACAGACATCCCTGGGATTCGCGTCGGTCATGCCCAAGACCTGGACGCGCTGACCGGTTGCACGGTCATTCTCTGCGAGGCGGGCGCTGTGGGCGGCGTGGATCAACGCGGGGGGGCGCCGGGCACACGGGAAACGGACCTGCTCCGGCCAATGCACCTCGTCGAAAAAGTTCACGCACTCCTGCTTGCGGGGGGCTCGGCGTTTGGGCTGGATGCGGCCACAGGCGTGATGCGTTACCTCGAGGGGCGTGGGGTTGGGTACGATGTCGGGGTGGCGCGGGTGCCGATTGTGCCCGCGGCCATTTTGTTTGACCTAGCCATCGGGCGGGACGATGTGCGCACCGATGCCGCAATGGGGTATGCCGCCTGTTTGAATGCTTCTGCCGTCCCGCCCGCGCAGGGAAACGTGGGCGCAGGCACCGGGGCCACGGTGGGCAAACTTTTGGGCATGGCCCACGCGATGAAAGCGGGCCTCGGAACGGCCAGCATTCATGTGGGCGGCGGGCTGATCGTTGGGGCGCTGGTCGCGGTGAACGCGTTGGGGGATGTGCTGGACCCCAACACGGGGCAGATTTTGGCTGGGGTACGCGCCCCGCACGGGACCCCTCCCCCCGCGCGGCCCGGAAGGGTCTCTGGTTCCCATTCGCCTGCGCCCGCCGCGCAGGGACCCTTTGCGAATGCGTTATCTGTTCTTCAGGCGCGCGCCGCACAAAACACCCCCTTTGCCCCTCCTCCGCAAAATACCGTCATTGGCGTGGTTGCCACCAATGCACGCCTCTCCAAAGAACACACCAATAAAGTGGCGCAAATGGCCCACGATGGCCTGGCGCGTGCCATTCGCCCGGCCCATTTAATGGCGGATGGCGACACAATTTTTGCTTTGGCAACTGGGGACGTTGAAGCCGAGGTCAACACGGTGGGGAGTTTTGCCGCAGAAGTGTTTGCCCAAGCCATTGTGAATGCCGTTCGCGCCGCAGAAGCGGTCGCGGATTTGCCTGCCGCGCGGGATTTTTTATGAGTAGCGCGGTGCGATACCCCGAAGATATTCTGAAACGCCAGCGGGATGAATTACATATTTTGCATCAGGTCGCGGGCATTTGCATCGAGGCCTCGGACGAAGATGACCTGATCACGCGGTGTACGGCTTTGTTGGGGGAGGCTTTGTTTACCGATAATTTCGGCTTTATTTTGGTGGATCACGCGCACACCCAACTCAAATTGCATCCCTCGTACCACGATCAACCCGATGTAACCCAACCGTCTGAACTCCCGCTTTTCTCTAGCGTTTGTGGGAAAGTTGTCCGCACGGGGCATCCCATTCTGCTGGAAGATGTCCGGCAAAATGCCGATTATTTTTCCGTCGATCCATACACGCGCTCGGAACTCAGCGTCCCCCTCAAACTGGGGGAGCAGATTATCGGCGTCATCAATGCCGAAAGCCGGGAACTAAACGCGTTTTCTGAACATGATGCGCGATTGTTGATGACAGTGGCCTCCCAACTGGGGATTGCCATCTCCAACATGCGTCTGTTGCGCTCGGAGGCGCGCCGCCGCAAAGAAGCCGAAACCCTCCAACACGCCACTGCCGCCCTCACCTCTTCCCTCAACCTGACGGAAGTGCTCGACACGATTCTGGTAAATCTGGAACAGGTGGTGCCCTACGATAGTGCGTGCGTTTTCCTGGCCGAACAGGACCTCCTGCGGGTGATGGACGCGCGCGGCTTCCCTGACCTGCGCGCCGTGCTGGACAAAACTTTCCCGGCACACGATCCCCTCTACCAGAAAATTCGCGCGAGCCAGCGCCCCATTTACCTGGCCGATGCCCAACGGGAGGCCGGGTTCCATTATTGGGGGAACACGCCCTATGTACGCGGGTGGATGGGGATTCCTTTGTTGAGCGAGGGCAAGGTCTTTGGTTGTTTGACGGTGGATAGCCGGACCCCGGGGTTGTACACCGAAAGCCACGCAATGTTGGCTCAGGCTTTTGCCCATCAGGCCGCCATTGCCATTCAAAATGCCCGTTTGTTCGACGAAACCCGCCGCCAAAACCGTGAACTCCTCGCCCTGTACGATACCGCTCTGACCCTGGGCATGGTGCTCGACCGGGACGAATTGCTCATGCGGATTGGCGAACAGGTCTATCTGCTCATGGCCCCGGATAGCATGGGCATCATTTGGTACGAGGCAGACCAGCAAATGCTCGAAATTGTGCTGGTTATCGAAAAAGGACAACGCATGGAAGAGGCCAAAGGGTTGCGGGTTCCGCTAGAAGAGGCCGGTTTGTCCGGGTGGCTTCTGAAAAGTGGCAAATCCATGTTGTTCAATGACTTGTTGACCGAAACGCCACCCGTGGCCCCCAAACACATTTACCACCCGGCGCGGGCGTGGTTGGGCGTGCCGATCTTCGTTCGTGGGCACCTCTCCGGGCTGATTACCGTGCAATCGTTTCAGCCCGATGTCTTTGATAAAAGGCATCTCCAATTTATGGAGGCGGTCGCCTCGCAGGTGGCTATTGCGCTCGAAAATGCCCGGCTCTTTGAAGAAACCCGGCGCCGCGCCCATCAGTTGGGCATTTTGAATGACCTCGCCCGCGAAATGACCGCCCTGTTGGACCCGTTCGCCCTCGGCGCGTTGGTCACCCAACGGATTCAGGAATCTTTTGGCTACTTTTCCGTTTCGCTCTCCACCCTCACCGCAGATCAACAAACCCTCACCTTGTTGGGCATTTCTGGGGGCTTTGCCGTCCACGTAAAACCCGGCCTCACCCATTTACCCATCGAAAAAGGTGTCATTGGGCGGGTGGCACGCACCGGCCAACTGGCTTTAATTCAAGATACCAGCCAAGACCCAGATTTTTACCAACTGGCTGGTTTGCGCGTCCGGTCCGAATTAACGGTGCCCATCGTTAGCAATGGGCATTTGATTGGGGTTTTGAATATCGATAGCAACACCCTCAACGCCTTTGATGAAACCGACGTGCGCCTGGTGACCACCATCGCCGATCAGGTCGCGGTGGCCCTCGACAATGCCTACGCCTACCAACGCCTCCAAATCGCGATGGGCGAAACCCGCCAACGCGCCGAAGAACTTAGCGTTTTGTTCAACGTCAGCCAGGCCATCGCCAACGCCCCCCTGAACTCAGAAGAAATCGCCATCATCGTCGCCCGCCAGTTTGTGGAAGTGTTGGGCATCCAGGAATGTTCCATTTCCCTGCTGGAGCCAGATCAAAAACACCTGCGGACGCTTGTAGACTATTATGTCGAAAATGAACAAGGGCACCTGGACTCGCATTGGGTGGGCAAAAACATTCCCATCACCGATTACCCGGCGACAGAAACAGTCCTGCGGTCGCATATCCCCCTCGTCGTTCACCTCAGCGATCCCCAGGCCGATCCGCAAGAGCGCGCCTACATGCAATCGCGGAATCAGGCCACCCTCGTCATCCTACCGCTGATCGTGAAAGGCAAACCCATCGGTATCCTCGAACTCGAACACGGCCCGCACGCGCGCCACTACACCGCCGAAGAACTGAACCTGGCCATTACCCTCGCCAACCAGGCCGCCATTGCCCTCGAAAACGCGCAATTGTACGAAGAATTGGAAGAATCCTACCTGCAAACAGTCCTCGCCCTCGCCCGCGCGATGGACGCCCGCGACACCTACACCGCCGACCACAGCCAGCGCCTCTCCGTGTGGGCCGAGGCCATTGCCCAACAATTGGGCTGTACCTCTGAACAAATCCGCGCCATTCATTGGGCCGCCCTCCTGCACGACATCGGCAAAATCGGCGTCCCTGACGAAATCCTACGCAAGCCCGGCCCCCTCAACGATCTGGAATGGGCCATCATGAAAAAACACCCCGAAGAGGGGGCCGAAATCGTGGCCCCGGTCAAACGCCTGGCGGATGTAGCCCCCATCATCCGTGCCCACCAGGAGAAATATGACGGCACAGGTTACCCAGACGGGCTAAAGGGCGCGCAAATCCCGCTCGGGGCGCGCATCCTCGCCGTGGTGGACTCCTTCAGTGCGATGACCGATAACCGCGTTTACCGCCAGGCCCGCACCGCCGGAGAAGCCCTCAAAGAAATCACCCGGCTCTCCGGCGTGCAATACGACCCGGACGTTGTCAACGTCTTTGTTAACCTTGTTTCAAAGTGGGATCAGACCTAAAGCGAAACGCCCCGAAAAAAAGGGGAAAAGGGGCTACCTCTGAATAGTTCCCCTCGCGCTACGTTTTACGTTCAAAGAATCAACATCGCATCCCCAAACGAAAAAAAACGGTACCCCTCGCGTTTTGCCGTCTCGTAAGCGGCCAGCATTCGCTCGCGCCCCGCAAACGCGCTCATCATCATCAAAAGGGTGGACTTGGGCAGATGAAAATTTGTAACCATCGCATCCACGATCTGAAAAGAATACCCTGGCAGGATAAAAATACTCGTCGGCCCCTCGAATGCCGCGAGGCCCCCCCCTCGCGCGGCGGATTCCAACGTCCGCACGCTGGTTGTCCCCACGCCGATCACCCGTCCTCTGGCCTGTTTCACGCGGTGGACCGTGGCCGCGGTCGCTTCCGAAACCTGACACCATTCCGTGTGAATGCGATGCTGTTGGGGATCATCCACCGTGACCGGGGCGAAGGTATCCAGCCCGATGTGCAGGGTGACAAATGCCCGTTCCACCCCCTGCGCCTCCAGCCGGGCGAACAATTCCGGGGTGAAGTGCAACCCCGCGGTGGGCGCGGCGGCTGAGCCTGGTTGGTTGGCGTACACGGTTTGGTAGCGGTTGGCATCGGCGAGTGGCGCGCGGATGTAGGGTGGGAGGGGGACGTGCCCCGCGCGGTTCAGGTAATCGGCGAGAGGGGTTTCAAAGCGGATGCGGCGTTCGGCCCCGTCCAGCATTTCGATCACTTCTCCTTGCGGGCCATCTTCGAGTTGCAGGCGTTTTCCGGTGGTCATGCCTTTGCCGCCAACAAGGGTATCCCAGGTGGTTTCATCCACGCGGCGCAGGAGCAGGATTTCGATCCGGCCTCCGGTCAGTTTGCGCCCAAACAGGCGGGCGGGGATGACGCGCGTTTCGTTGAGGACGAGCAAATCGCCGGGGCGAAGAAAACGGTCAATTTCGCGGAAGAGGGTGTGGGTGATCTGCCCGGTGGCGCGTTCCAGCACGAGTAAGCGGGAGGAGTCCCGCGGCTCGGCGGGGGTTTGGGCGATGAACTCCGGGGGGAGGTCGTAGTCGAAGTCGGAGGTTTTCATGTTCGCATGTTGTAGTGACGACTTCAGTCGTTGGGGTAAAGAACGATTGAAATCGTCACTACGGGTTAGTCATCCCATCCATTACCGAAATTTTTCGAGGGGTATTGATGCCAAATGTGGCGGAGCCAATCCCGGCCTTGTATCTCAAAATACTCGTGCAGACTTGACCATTTCCATATGTATGGGTCGCTGACATATCCATGTTTGATAGGGTTGTAATGAATGTAATTCAGGGCTTGAAAGTAATGCGCCTCGTTGCGAATGGCACGGTCGGTGAATTTATACCAAACTCTACGTTTTCCTGTCAGGTTGTCTTTGAGATTCCACGCTCTTGAGGTTCGACCATGCAGAAGTTTGAGGGCACTTGAGATGATAGGTAATCCAATTTCTCCTGATAGGAGGTGATAGTGATTGGATAAGATGACCCACCCGTCTACTTTAGCCCCAATTTCTTGAAAAGTTGTGAGTAATTGCTCTTGGAAAGTAGCTCGTCGCGTGGGGAGGTGCATAATGGGCTTGTGTTCAAAATTGGTGCCGGTGATGAGATACCAGCCAATGTCTCGATATGGGTGAGGCGGTGCGTGTAGGGGGTACCCCTGATTTTTTCGGGTGTCCACAACTTCGTTTCTTTCTTCCGGGGACATTTTTCGGTATTCGTAGGACATTTTTTCACCCTGTGCTTTGTAGTGATGACTTCAGTCGTTGTAGTCACTTGGCCTTAGAACGATTGAAATCGTTACTACAAGTGTGATGATGAGTTGGCGGTAGTGATGACTTCAATCGTGTTAGGGCGCAAACGATTGAAATCGTCACTACGGGAGGCTTTATCTGTTGATGAAACGAATGATGAGGTTTAGCACAATGGTCAGCACCAGCGATACCACAATCATGGTGACAATCGGGAACGCGAAGGTGAAGTTTCCCCTTTGGATGAAGATGTCGCCGGGAAGTTTGCCGAGGGGCAAGCCAAACCGCGCGGCGAGGTACAGGCCACCCCCGATGAGGAGGCAGATGACGCCGGTGAGGAGAAAGAAACGGGCGAGGGGGTAGAGGGACATGGGGATTTAGCAAATCAACAAATCAACAAGTCAGCAATTTAAAGCAATCGCGCTTGCCCATCTTTGGGTATTTCCAGCCCT
>JABWBV010000230.1 GCA_013359445.1 Anaerolineales bacterium
GGCACCCCCCTCCCCGAACCCACCCGCGCCTTCCTCGAAGCCCCGCGCGGCGATGCCCTCGCCCAACTGACCCAAACCTGGCTCACCAGCCCGGATTTCGACGAACTGCGCCAACTCCCTGGCCTGCAAGCGGAAGGCGACTGGAAAAACGACCCCCTCCGTACCCGCCGCGTCCTTTTGCGCTTTCTGCAAAACATCCCCCCCCGCACATGGTGGAGCCTCAACGCCTTCATCGCCGCCCTCAAACAACAACACCCCGACTTCCAACGCCCCACGGGCGAATACGATTCCTGGTACCTCAAAGAAACCGCCACCGGCGAATTTTTGCGCGGGTTCGAGCATTGGGACGAAGTGGACGGTGCGCTGATTCGCTACATGCTCACCGGGCCGATGCACGCGTTGGGCCTGATCGATCTCGCCGCACCGGACAAAGACAGCCCCCCCACTGCCTTCCGCTGGTCGGGTTGGGCCAGCGCCCTGCTCAACGCCGCCCCGCCCAAACTGGGAGACGAGTCCGGGCGCGTGTTCGTGCGCTCGGATGGGCGGGTGATGGTACCCCGCACCGCCCCGCGCACGGTCCGCTATCAGATCGCCCGCTTTTGCCGATGGGACGAACCCAAGGGGGAAGAGTTCCGCTACCGGCTTACTCCATCCAGCCTGGCGCGGGCGCGGGAGCAGGGGTTACGCGTGGGGCATTTGATCACGTTGATGGCGAAACATTCCGATGGCATCCCGCCCAACGTGACAAAGGCATTGAAGGAGTGGGAAGCACAGGGCGCGGAGGCCCGCGTGGCGCAGGTGTCGATTTTGCGGGTGAGTGCGCCAGAGATTTTGCAAGCGTTACGCGAGTCAAAAGCGCAACGCTTTTTAGGTGATATTCTTGGCCCGACCAACGTCATCGTCAAACCGGGTGCGGAAGAGAAGGTGCTTGCCGCGCTGGTGGAGATGGGGTATTTGGGGGAGATGGTGGGGGAGGGGTGATCCGTGATGCGTGATGCGTGACTCGTGACAAACTGATCACGAGTCACGCATCACGCATCAATTTCTTCAAGGAGTTTTATGAAAAAACGTCAAATTATTCTAATGGTCCTCCTCCTCATTGCCATTGCGGGCGGGGTTTGGTTGTATGTCCGGTTTGGACGGCAGGTGAATCTGGTGGGGAGTACGGGCGAAGGTGGGGTGGCAAATGTGCAGGTTCCTGAGGGGTTTGAAGTGAACGTGTTCGCCGAGGGGTTGAACGGGCCGCGGTTTATCGCGTTTGGCCCGGACGGGGTGCTGTACGTCGCCGACCGGGGCGCGGGGCGGATCGTCGCTTTGCCCGACGCAAACGGGGACGGCGTGGCAGACGAGGTGCGGGTGTTTGCCGAGGGGCTAAATTCCCCACACAGCCTCGTATATCACGAAGGCTCGTGGTACATCGGCGTGCCAACCGGGGTCGTGCGTCTGACGGACACGGACGGCGACGGCAAAGCGGACGAACAGACGATACTGATTGACGATTACCCTACCGGCGGACACAGCACGCGCACGGTGCTGTTTTTGCCCGATGGCCGGATGATCGTCTCCGTTGGATCGAGTTGTAATGTGTGCGAGGAAGAAGATTCCCGCCGGGCGGGGATCGTGGTGTACAACGGGCCGGACGCGACCGGGGAGAAGTTGTTCGCCACCGGCCTGCGGAACGCGGTCGGGTTGGCTCTTCATCCCGAAACAGGCGAACTCTGGGCGACGAACAACGGGCGCGATATGCTCGGCGATGATCTGCCCCCGGAGACCGTGAATCGGGTTCTTGAAGGCGCGGATTTCGGCTGGCCGCGTTGTCACAGTGGCTTTTTGGAAGACCCTGAATTTGGGTTTGACGGGTCGTGCGAAGGTGTGGAACCGCCCGCCGCGACCTGGCAGGCGCATACTGCCCCGCTCGGGCTGGCGTTTTATATCGGGACGAACTTCCCCGAAGAATATCGTGGGGATTTGTTCATCGCCCTGCACGGGTCGTGGAATCACAGTTCGGGGGTGGGGTATTCGATCATCCGGGTGACGTTGGACGGCAGTACGCCGACCGGAGAAGCGGAAGATTTTGCAACCGGGTGGTTGGCGGATAATTTCGTCTCCGGGCGCCCGGTGGGGCTGGCGGTGGGGCCGGATGGGGCGTTGTATGTGAGCGACGACAAGGGCGGGTTCATTTACCGGATTGGTTGGACAGGCAACTGATGAACTCGCGCCTCGAACTCGCCGCCCGCAATAACGCCCTCTGGTGCGACACGGTGTGCCGCACCCACGGCGGGATCACGGAGATGACCGAACACGTCTGGTTCAACCGGGTCAACAGCCCGCCGTTTTACCCGAACGTGGACACGCTGACGCAGGCTGGGGTTTCGGCCCAAATGGACGCGATTCAGGTACTGCTCGCGGCGAATTTGACCGATGGTTGGGGCGTGAAGGATAGCTTTTGCACGCTCGATCTTGCACCGTTGGGGTTCCGGTTGCTGTTTGAGGCGGAGTGGCTGTGGCGTCCGGCGGATTTTCCCGCGCCGTTCGGAGAACCCTGGACGATCATCCGAACCCCCGCCGAGTTGGTACGTTGGGAAGCCGCGTGGCGCGGCCCGGACGATCCGCCGTTGAACCTTTTTCTGCCCGCCCTGCTGGAGAATCCCGACATCGCGTTCCTCGCCGCGGTGCGGGAGGGGCAAATCGTCGCGGGTGCGGTCGCCAACCGGACCGGGGACGTGGTGGGCCTCTCGAACGTGTTCACCCCGCCCGGGGAAAAGGCCCCCTTTTGGGCCGGGGCTATCGCCGCGGTTCAACATAAATTTCCCGCCCTGCCGTTGGTGGGGTATGAAAGCGGCTATGAAAGCGGCGAGGAATTGGACCTCGCGCAATCATTGGGATTCGAGGCGCTTGGGTCTTTGAGAGTCTGGTTATCCAGAAATTTGTAATCCCCTTGTGGACTTGTCGGCGGGCACATGGCCCTACAAAAAGGAGTTAATATGTTTGGTTTTGGTTCAAAAAAAGAAAAACAGCCTGAAAAACCGTGGACCTTTCAAATTCTGACCACGGAATACCTGCTCGAAGGGCAAATGACGCCTGACGAAGAATTTTTTTCCAACTGTCAGGTGGATGATCCGGCGGATTATATGGAAAAACTCACCCGCGTGCAGATACAACCGACAGGGCTTTTGGTGCCCCCGGCCACGACGCTGGCAAACTGGCATATCACGTTTGGAAAAACGATTGTCGCCCTGATCCCGCGCGATGAGGACAGCCTGACCGCGGCCCGCGAGGCGTATGAAGAATACACCTACTCCCGCCGCGCCCAGGTGTACATCGGGCCTTATCTCATTGAAGGCATGCTCCTGAACGAAGATGAACAGTTCATGGACTTTGAAGATACTTCCGGCTATGTACCCCTCGCCGACGCCGAAATTACCCATCTCCATCCCAACGCCCAATTACGCGCCCACCGCGCCCCCTGGATGCTGGTCAACGGCGATTTAGCCCACGGATTCTGTTTGCTATGAAACCCCTCACCCCCCAAGAAGCGCTCGCCTTTATGCTCGCCCAACCCCGCACGGCCAAACTCGCCACCGTCCGCGCGGATGGCCGCCCGCACGTCGCCCCGATCTGGTTCGCCCTCGACGGGGACGTGCTGTACTTCACCACCTGGCACACCACCGTCAAAGCCGCCAACCTGAAACGCGACCCCCGTGTCTGCCTCGTCGTGGACGATGAAACGCCCCCGTTCGCGTTTGTGCAATACGAAGGCGTGGCGCACTTCGTGGAAGATATGGACGCCCTCCTGCATTGGGCCACCGTGATTGGCGGGCGGTATATGGGCGCGGAGCAAGCCGAAGCGTTCGGCAAGCGCAACGCCGTGCCCGGGGAGTACTTGCTCCGCGTGGAACCGACGAAAATTATTGGAATGGATAAAATGTCGGAATAATCATGGAAACCTACATCCAATCCCCCGCCGCGCTCCTCCAAAAACTGATCCAGTTTGACACCACCAACCCGCCGGGCAACGAAGCCGCCTGCATCGCGTTTATCCGTGATCTGCTGACCCAGGCGGGCATCCCCTCCCAAACCTTTGCCCGCTCCCCCGAACGCCCGAACCTGATCGCCCGCCTGCCCGGACAGGGTCGCGCCGCCCCGCTCCTTCTTTACGGCCACGTGGATGTCGTCACCACCGAGCACCAGCAGTGGACGCACCCCCCGTTTGAGGCAAAAATCGCCGACGGCATGATCTGGGGGCGGGGGGCGCTCGACATGAAAGGCGGCGTGGCGATGATGGTCGCCGCGTTCCTCCGCGCGCAGGCCCACCCCCTGCCTGGGGACGTCGTGCTCGCCCTCGTCAGCGATGAGGAAGCGGGCGGTGATTTCGGGGCGAAATTTCTCGTGGAACAGCACCCCGATCAATTCCAGGGCATCCGGTATGCGATTGGCGAGTTCGGTGGATTTTCGATCACGTTGGGGGGCAAACGGTTTTATCCCATTCAAGTGGCGGAAAAACAAATCTGCTGGACGAAAGTGACCGTGCGCGGGCCGGGCGGGCACGCCTCCACGCCCGTCCGCGGGGGCGCGATGGCCCGGCTGGGGACGCTTCTCCAACAGTTGGACCGTCACCCGCTTCCCGTTCACGTCACCCCGACGGCAGGGGCCATGTTCACGGCGATGGGGACGGCGATGGGCGGCCTGAGCGGGATGCTGATCCGTCAGCTTGCCAACCCTGGCCTCGCGGGGCCGGTGCTCAATCTGCTCGGCGAACGCGGGCGCACGTTTGCTCCCCTTCTGCGGAACACCGTCAGCCCGACCATTTTGCACGGCAGTTCCAAAATTAACGTGATCCCGAACGAAGTCTCCGTGGAACTGGACGGGCGAATGCTCCCCGGCTTTAAACCCGACGACATGCTGGCCGAACTTCGCCCCATCGTGGGCGATGGCGTGACGCTGGAAGTGGTGCGCCACGATCCGGGGCCGCGCGACCCGGACATGGGGTGGTTCGACACGCTCGCGGGCGTCCTGCGCGAGGCGGACCCGGACGGGGTTCCGGTCCCCCTGCTGTTGAGCGGCGTCACGGACGGGCGGTTTTTCTCCCGGCTGGGCATTCAAACCTACGGCTTTTTGCCGATGCCCCTCCCCGCCGCTCTGACCTTCACCGGCATCATCCACGGCCCGGATGAACGGATTCCGGTGGACGCGCTGGAGTTCGGCACCCGGGCGATTGAAGTGGCGTTGGCGCGGGCGAAATGACGACCCCTTCCCCCCACCTCCGCCGCGCGATGCCCGACGACGCGGACATCCTCGCCGCCCTGACGAACGCCGCGTACGAAAAGTACGTGCCCATTCTTGGACGCAAACCCCAGCCGATGTTGGCGGATTACCGTCAAATGGCCGCGGATTATTCGATCTGGCTGTTGGAGGTGGATGCACAACCGGCGGGGTTGTTGGTGCTCATTTTCCAGGTGGATCATGTGCTGATTTATAGCGTGGCCGTTCACCCGGATTATCAGAAGCGGGGGTTGGGAAAGGTGTTGCTGGCCTGGGCGGAAACGCAGGCGCGGGAGGCGCACCTCCATCTCATGCGGTTATACACGAATGAGAAGATGGTGGAGAATATCGCGTTGTATGAGCGGGTGGGGTATGAGATGACGGAGCGGGAGGCGTATTTGGGTGGGGCGTTGGTGCATATGGCGAAGAGGTTGTCAGGATGAGGGATGACGCGCCCGACCCTGAAGGCATGACTGCCGAAGACCTCTGGACCTGCCCGGCATGTGGACGTCGTTTTGCGAAACCTAACACTCAGCACGTCTGCGGACGCTACACGGTTCAACAGCATCTGGATGATGCCACGCCGCACGCGCTTGCCTTGTACCGCGGGTTGTTGGCCCTTGCCGCTCAGTGTGGGGAGTTTTTTGAGGAGGCGACGAAAACGGGGATTATGCTAAAAACCCCTGGCATTTTCATGTCCATTGGGCTGAAAAAGAAGGGGTTGAACTGCTCGATCTGGTTGCCAGAACCGCTTCATCATCCCCGCATTCAGGCGAATTATCCGGTATCGAACCGGTATGCTGTGCATTTTCAAATCAAGGCGTTGGGGGAGTTGGATAGACAGTTGAAGGGATGGCTGTGTTGGGCGTATTATTTTTTGGAGGCGGGGTGAGGGCCGGACGAAGCTCGTTTGGGCGGAAGGACAAACCCGGCAAGCGGATTTGAGCGGATTCGGTTCTGTACAAGTGAGAAGATGGATGCGAATATATCAGTGCGTGGAGTATGAGAAGATGAGGATGGGTATTTGGCAGGAGTAGTGGTGCATATGTCGAAGAGAAGCTAGCGAGTTTTGGGTAAGTTATCCTGACGGATATCGATTAGACAATTGCTGATGATCTTTAATTGTCCATATTGTTAACTGAAATATACTCAACATCGTCCGTAGGAAGATAATCCATAGTATCAGCATCTTTGGTTAAGATACGTGGAATTTTTAATTCGCCGCTAAGAAATTTTCTTCCCCGCTCTGTCAAACGTCTCCTTTTAGGACGTGTGCCAGGAGTATTTTCCACTAACCCCCATGCTGGTAGGCTTAATTTACTGTGGTTTCCATAGGCTCCAAGCCCACAATTCTCTCTTATTTCCGCTGGAGTCAATTGTTGTTCATCCCCATCATTCCAAAGAGTTTTCAAAATATTCATCATGTATGGTGCAAACCTTTCCGTTGTTGGTGAATGCCTTGTGTTCTTAACCAATGGGAAATCAGGTAAAGTAGGACCAAGATATAATCGCGGCGAAAAATCACCAGAGTAACTTAAAACTTGATTTTGGAGTTCGGGAAATAAATCTTTTAATCCCAAGGATTGGTGGCTTGGGTTTCTTCTTGTTCCTGCTATTCCGTTATTTGCTACATTTGCCAAATAATGGCTGAATATACCTCCTCCGGAGGTATCAACTGACAATTCATCAGCAGCACATGAACATAATAGAGCGTAGTTGCTGGCAGAAATTGAATGAACACTATCACGCAGATTTGAAACCGCATCAATTGGAGGAATGATAATTGTTGCGCCTGCTAATGTTTGCCCAGCAAGGCCACTGTAACAGGCATCAATAATAATAATGGGGGTTACATTTGCGATCGAGATAGTATTTAATAGATCACTGAAACGTAGTAAACTCAATGGTAAAGCTTTGCTCGCTTGCGGATAGATTTGGGTATCAGTTGTAGCAAACCCAAAATCATTTCGCCCAATTGGAATACCATGCCCTGAATAGTAAAACAATAGAATATCACCTCCGGCAGAACGCCCTGAAACATAATGATTTAGAGCATCTCTTAATTGCTGTATAGTTGGATTAAACAATTCAATGAACTGGGTTTCTTCATATAAAGCAGTTGCTGGATTATCAATGAGGAGATCTCTCAACAAGTCAATGTCATTTTCAGGACCTCGGAGTTGTGGGAGAAATGGATCAGCGTATCTGCCAACACCAACGGCCATGATAGTTACTCTGTTTCTTAAATCTGGCATGTTTTAAAACTCCAAAATTTGGTTTCAGGATATACTCTATTTTAGCACCGTAAAATTCAACAACCGTTTTGGTTGCTCAATTCTCGTTTTTATCAGTATAATTAATTAGAACATGCGTTTTTGTTGAGAGAAAAATTAAAATGAATAAGGTATACATTGGAGACAATTTGCAAATAATGAAAAGGGAGATAGTAGATAATTCTGTAGACCTAATTTATATTGATCCACCATTTAACACTCGTAAATCACAAAGCATTGCACCAATAAAAGTCAAACAATCTGAAAATGGAGATCGTAAGGGTTTTTTGGGGAAAACTTACGAAGTGATAAAAACATCCCCATCGAAATGGTATACGGATAATTATGGCGAGCGTGACCAGTTTGAAGAATTTATAGAATTAAGATTAAGAGAAGCACATCGAGTTCTTGCTGAACATGGGATGCTATATTTCCACATTGATTACCGAGAGGTTCATTATTGCAGATTGTTGTTAGATAAAATTTTTGGTCAAGACTGTTATTTGAATGAGATTATTTGGGCCTATGATTATGGTGGTCGGTCAAAAACTCGATGGCCTGCAAAACATGACAACATTTTAGTTTACTCAAAGAGTTCAGATCCAAATGTAACTCACTTTGACAAGCATTTAGCATACAAAATAGGCGAGAAATTCGAAGCTCCTAACGGTGCTGGCAAAAAGCCAATAGGGCTGACTGATGTTTGGTGGCATACGATTGTTCCAACAAATGGCAAAGAGCGAACAGGTTATCCAACCCAAAAGCCCTTAGGAATTATAAACAGGATTATTGAAACTTCGTCCAAACCAGGCGATCTTGTTCTCGATTTTTTTGCTGGCAGTGGAACTACAGGAGAGAGTTGCTTGAAATTAGGTCGTAAATTTATCCTTATGGATAACAACCCTCAAGCAGAATTAGTTATGAGAGAAAGATTTAAGCCTTATGGAGAAATCGTTGAGTTTATCCATTGGAATTTGATGGCGGAGAAAGCAGGTAATCTATGAGTAATCGCATTTATCGCGGGGAAAATCTGAAAATCCTAAAACAACTAGACGCCTCATCCATTGATCTTATTTATATAAAACCGCCAAGTGAATTGAATACAAGTGATATAAACCCTGATGATTTGAACAGGCCTTTTACAGTAGGCACAACTCAATATACAAATCTTTATGATGCATATTTGCTCTATTTAGAATCCTGCTTGATAGAGGCTTATCGGATTCTTGCTGATCACGGCACACTTTACCTCCATTCAAACCACACAAGAGTTCACTATATTAAGACTTTAGTGCTTGATCCTATTTTTGGACGAGAAAATTTTGTTAATGAGATTGTTTGGGCAAAACAAGGCAATGGAGGGGGTAGCCATGCCTGGCCAGCCAAGCACGAAAATATTTTGATGTATTCCAAAACTCCAGATTTTAAATTCAATCCAGATAATATTGATCGAATTCCCTACTTAGCACCTGGTTTGGTCAGTGAAGAAAAAGAAGAACTCGGAAAATTGCCTACTGATACCTGGTGGTACACCCAAAATATTTCAGAAAAAGAAATCCTCAAAAGATTGATTTCTGCCTCTACTGACCCTGGAGATACTGTGCTGGACTTCTTTGCAGGTACAGGATTAACAGGTGAAATATGCTCATCTCTTGACCGCAGATTCATCCTAATTGAAGAGGATCAAAAACATATAGAAGAAATGGTAAGTAAATTTAGAGGGAATGAAGTTGAGTGGATCAACTTCGATTAGGGAGGTGATTTTTATGCCAAAACAATCAAATCCCGATTTTGAGTTGTTTGCATCCATAACAACTCACATCCGCTCCGAATTTGTAGAACTCGACGAATCCTGGAAAGATAGCCCTTTTGCTTGGATACATTCACTTTCATCTGGCTCCAGAGGAAAGCTAGGAAAAAGACTGGTCTCAGCCTGGTGTGCATCTAAAGGGTTATTGATAGATTCAAGTCCTGACTCAGATGCTGATCTGTTAGTAAATGGTCATCGGATTGAAATCAAGTTTTCAACCCTCTGGAAATCGGGCATCTACAAATTTCAACAAATACGTGATCAGAATTATGAATTTGTTATTTGTCTTGGAATTTCTCCCTTTGATGCTCATTGCTGGGTGATTAACAAAAACTTGCTTTATGAGTACATCATTGGTCATAAACCTCAGCACAAAGGGGCAAAAGGCACTGATACGTTTTGGTTTAGCGTGAAGCCGAATAATCCACCAGACTGGTTGTTAAGTACAGGCGGAACTTTGAACGAGGCATTCGAGATATTGAAAGGACTAAAAAGAATACGCAAGTAGCTCAAAAACCTCCAATGCTTGAAGAGATTTCCCTACTTATACCTCCCCAAAAGAAACCTAACCTCTTCTGATTTCTCTCCTCCAAGGGTGGTAAAAACACGCAAACACACCTTAAGGGAGCGTGTTGCAGAATTCAAGGGCTAAGGGCTTCCGAAAGGCTCACAAGGCATTTTTTTTAGCGCACCCCTGAGAAATTTCGGCGATTGGGCAGTTT